>CAXUCM010000269.1:0-5330 GCA_964249315.1 uncultured Acetobacteraceae bacterium
CGAATGCAAGGAAGCGACGGATGCCGACGCCTCGGTGATCTACGTGCCGCCGCCCTTTGCCGCCGACGCCATCCTCGAGGCGATCGATGCCGAGATGGCGTTGATCGTCTGCATCACCGAGGGCATCCCGGTACTCGACATGATCCGCGTGCGACGGGCGCTCGCCGGCTCGAAGAGCCTGCTGATCGGGCCGAACTGCCCCGGCGTGATCACGCCCGACGCCTGCAAGATCGGCATCATGCCGGGCCATATTCATCGGCGGGGCAAGGTCGGCATCGTCTCGCGCTCCGGCACGCTGACCTACGAGGCGGTGGCGCAGACCAGCGCCGTCGGTCTCGGCCAGAGCACCTGCGTCGGCATCGGCGGCGATCCGGTGAAGGGGATGGACTTCATCGAGGTGCTGGAGATGTTCCTGGCCGATCCGGAGACGGAGTCGATCGTCATGATCGGCGAGATCGGCGGCGCCTCGGAGATCGACGCGGCGACGTTCCTCAAGCAGAACAAGGTCAGGAAGCCGACGGTCGGCTTCATCGCCGGCGCTACCGCACCGCCGGGCCGGCGCATGGGCCATGCCGGCGCGGTGATCACCGGCGGCAACGACACCGCCGGGGCCAAGATCGAGGCGCTGCAATCGGCCGGCGTGCGCGTCGCTCCGAGCCCGGCGGTGCTGGGGCCGACCCTGCTGGAGGTGATCCGGGGGTAGCGTCCATGCCCGGTTAAGCAAGGCCAGGGCTCTGCCCTGGACCCGCTCAAGGCTCAGCCTTGAGAATCCGTTTATCTGGAGGTTTTCAAGACGAGCCTTTGGCAGGGCTTGGGGCGGAGCCTCAACCTGAACCCTCAGCGGGTCGCCGGCTTCGGGCTCAGGGCGAGCGGCAGCAGCTTCTGCACCAGGTCGCCCGGCACCGAGGTCTGCGCGTCCGCGCTCAGCGCGCGGATCTGATCGTTCTTGGCGCTCGACCCCGACGACGATCCCAGCCAGTAGTTCGCCACCTGCGTCGCCATCGCCGCCAGCGAGCCGAGCAGCACGTTGACGAGCGACTCGTACGGGCCGGCCTCCGCGTGCGACTGCAACACGACGTAGATCAGTACGGCGAAGGCGACGAGGATGATGCCGCTCAGCCCGGCCGGCACCCAGGCGATCGGGCTATGCATCTGTGCGAGCGCTTCGGTCTGGCTGCGCGCTCCCGTGCGGTCGGCGAGCGCGTCCTGCAACTCGGTGAGCCGGGCGGCACGCGCCCGCTCGGCGTCGCGATCGGCCTCCGCCTGAAGCTGTGCCGCGATCGCGGCGAGCTGCACCCGCAACTGCGAGACTGCGCCGGGATCGCGGGCGAGCGCCGACTGGGCCGCATCGGCATCGTTGGTGCCGGTCACCGTCTCGACGGCGCGAGCGACCTGCACCGCGGTCTTGCCGGCCGCATCGCCGAACAGCCACTGCCCGATCTCCGGGGCGATGTCGAGCATCAGGCCGCCGAGGCTGCCGATGACGGCACCGGCCGGCCCTCCCGCCACGGCGCCGGTCACCGCCCCCTTGGCGGCACTCGCCAGAGCGTCTTCGAGAGTCATCTCAACCTCCCATCTGCATGGCCTGGAACGGCAGGCTGCAGAGCCTGCGCGACCAGCCCTCGGCGAATCGGCGCCAGGTCGGCAGTCCCGCCATGAAGGCGAGACGGCGCGCCTGGAACTCGGCGCACGGTGCGGCGCCGCCACCGGAGAGCGCCGTGCCGGCCGCCAGCGTGCCGGCTCCGAGGACGCCGTCCTGGGCGACGCCCAGGCAAAGCTGCAGCCAGCCCACCGCACGCGCCACGCCGCAATTGACGGCGGCGTCGAACACGAGCAGGCCGAGCGGCGGTGACAGCCGGTCGCAGCCGCTGCGCTCCCAGTAGTCGCGCCGGTAGATCGCGGCGGCGTCGTCTCGGGTCAGCGCTCGGATGTCGAGCTGCGGGTAGCTCGCAGCGCTGATGCCCCAGTTGGTGCCGCGACAGGCGCCGGCGCCGCAGCGCGCTTTCGTCCAGTTGCCGGGGTCGGCCGGATCGGCGCTGTAGCCGCCCTCATGGCCGATCAGGAAATCGAAGGCCTGTTCGAACGCTTCCACGATCCTTCCTCTCCATCTTCGTATCCGGAGGAGAGTAGCGAGCGCCGCGCTGGTCCGGTGTGACCTGGGTCACGGTGCATGTTGCCCGGCTGTTATAAACGACGCGGTAGTTGTCATTACATTCAAATCGCTTCGGATCTTCTTCTGCAGTGCGGCATTGATGAAAGATTCACCTTTTCAGGGTATAGAACGTGCTGGACGGCGAAATCGGCAAACAATAAGTTACAGGAGGCACGCGGATCTGACGGTCGGCGCGGCAAAGCGGGACAGCAACTCGGACGAACGGCGCGACAAGCGTCATAGCAAGCCGCTTTATAGGACATTATTCTTAGAATCCGCCGGGACGAGGTCATCTTCATCGTCCAAAACCATGTTGGCCTTGTAATGACGAAGTAACGGCGAAGTGCCGTTGCGTCGCGGCTGCCACCTCCAGCGAGATCGCCAATGTCGACGTTCCAGGCAAGAGACCGAGCCCGCAGACCTCGGGCCCCGCATCGCGCCGAGGCTCCACTCGAGCCGCTCGCGGAGAGCGGCGCGCAGCGCGGCATCGAGACGTTCGGCCAGGGGGCGATCCTCGATCCGGACTGCCCGCCAGGCAACGCCGCCCCGGCCTGGAGCCGCCCTCGCCGGGTCATGTCGGAAGTCATGCTGCATCGGCGCTTCGAGGCGCAGGCGTCGCGGACGCCGGACGCCCCGGCGCTCGAGTTCGAAGGGGAGACGTGGCGCTATCGCGACCTGGACCGGCGCGCGGACGCGCTCGCAACGAGGCTCGTCGCCTCGGGTGCCGGCGCCGGCACCGTGGTGGCAGTGTGCCTGGAGCGGTCGCATGACCTGCTCGCCGGGCTGCTCGCGATCCTGAAGACCGGCGCGGCCTTCCTGCCGCTCGACCCCGCCTTCCCGCCGCCGCGCCTCGCCATGATCGTGGGCGATGCCGCGCCCTCCGTGCTGCTGACGCAACGATCGCTGCAGGTGTCGCTCCCCGCGACCGGCGCCGGCATCGTGCTGTGCGACGAAGAGCCGGCGCGGGAGGACGCGGCCGTGCAGCTCCTCCCTGCCGAGGATCCGCGAGCCGCCGCCTACGTGCTGTATACGTCCGGCTCGACCGGGCGGCCGAAGGGCGTCGAGGTGTCGCACCGCGCGATCATGAACCTGCTGGACAGCATGCAGCGCGAGCCGGGCCTCACCCGGCACGACGCGCTGCTGGCGGTCACCACGGTGGCGTTCGACATCGCCATGCTGGAGTTGTTCCTGCCGCTGCTCAGCGGCGGCCGCGTCGTGCTGGCCGGCCGGGACGTCGCGACCGACCCGCGACGACTGGCCGAGCTGATGCAGCGATCGGGCTGCACCGTCATGCAGGCGACGCCGGCGACGTGGCGCGGGCTGATCGCGACCGGCTGGCGGGGCGATGCGCGACTGCGCATCCTGTGCGGCGGCGAGGCGATGTCGCGCGATCTCGCCGACAAGCTGCTGGCGCGCTGCGGGGCGCTGTGGAACATGTACGGCCCGACCGAAACCACGGTCTGGTCGACGATCCACCGGGTGCTGCCCGGAGGCGAGGGCGCGATCCCGATCGGCCGGCCGATCGCCAACACCACGACCTACGTCCTGGATGCGCAGGGCGAGCCGGCGCCGGTCGGCGTCGCCGGCGAACTGTGCATCGGCGGCCACGGTGTCGCCAACGGCTACCGGCACAACGAAGCGTTGACCCGCGAGCGGTTCGTCGCCGACCCGTTCGCTGCCGGCGAGCTGATGTATTGTACCGGCGACATCGCCAGGATGCGTCCGGACGGCGAGCTCGACTGGCTCGGGCGCGCCGACAACCAGGTCAAGATACGCGGCTTTCGCATCGAGATCCTCGAGATCGAGGCGGCCCTGGAACGACATCCGGCGATTGCCGCCGCCGCGGTGCGTACCTGGCCGGATGCCTCCGGTCAGCTCAGCCTGGCCGCCTACGTCGTCCCGTCGCGCGACGATGCGGTCGACGTCGCTTCACTCCGCCCGTTCCTGCAACGCACGCTGCCGGACTACATGGTCCCGGGACGATGCGTCTGCCTGCCGGCGTTGCCATCGACGCCGAACGGCAAGCTGGACCGCAACGCGCTGCCCGAGCCGGGTCCGCTGCTGGCGCGCGCCGAGGCCGCCATGCTGGCCGGCGCGCGCGAGCGCAAGCTGGCGGCGATCTGGGAACCGCTGCTGAACGCCAGCAACCTCGGAGCGGACGACGATTTCTTCGCGCTCGGCGGCGACTCGCTGCTCGCGGTGTCGCTGCTGCTGAGCATCGAGGCGGAGTTCGGGCGCCGGCTGACCCTGGCGGCGCTGTTCCAGGCCCCGACCATCGCGCGCATGGCGGCCCTGCTGGGCGAGGCGGAAGACGAGACGGCGCTGCCGATCGCCGCCGAGATCCAGCCGCAAGGATCGCGGCCGAGCCTGTTCTGGATCGACGGCGGACCGATGTTCCTGCCGCTGGCGAGCGCGCTGGGACTGGACCAGCCGTTCCTCGGCGTGACGCTGCAGCCTGCCGAGCTGCGCGAGGTCGGCTTCCAGCCGGACCTCGAGACGATCGCGCGGCACCTGGTGCGCACGATCACCACGATCCAGCCGACCGGCCCTTACGTGATCGGCGGCTACTGCGCCGGCGGCGTGCTGGCCTACGAGGTCGCCTCGCAGCTGCTGGCGGCCGGCCTGCAGGTCGGGCTGCTCTGCATCCTCGACGCGCAGAACCCGACGCATTTTCGTCGCGTCGGCAACTTCGCCGTCGAGTTCGCCAAGCTGCGGCATCATATCGCCGGCGCCTGGCGTGCGGGCAGTGCGTCGCGGCTGCGCTACGTGGCACTGCATCTGCGTTCCGCGACGCGCCGCCTGTTGACGCGCTCGACCTGGCGTCCGGTGATGAAGAGCGAGCCGTTCACCCTGGGCGAGATCATGCAGCCGGCCGTCGCCGCCTATCGGCCCGGCCGCTATCCGGGGCGCGTGGCGCTGTTCCAGGCGCGGCGTCCGAAGGCGCTGGATCTGCGGCCGGGCTGGGCCGAGGTGGTCACCGGCGGCCTCGTCGACTACGCCTTTGCCGGGACGCATCAGACCATGCTCGAGCAGCCCCAGGTGCAGGATCTCGCCAGGCTGATGAACGCGTGCCTGGATGGACTGCAGGACGGAGCTTCGGTGCGCGCGTGACGCCTCGGGCAAGGGGGGGGGGGGGGGGGGGGGGGGGGGGGGGGGGGGGGGGGGGGGGCGGCGGGGG
>CAXUCM010000270.1:0-5317 GCA_964249315.1 uncultured Acetobacteraceae bacterium
GGATCAAGGAGATGGGTGGGCTGCCTGACATCCTGTTCATCATCGATACCAACAAGGAGAAATTGGCGGTCGAGGAAGCCACCAAGCTCGGCATCCCGGTGATCGCGGTGCTGGACAGCAACTCCGATCCGACCGGCGTGACCTTCCCGATCCCCGGCAACGACGACGCGATCCGGGCGATCACGCTGTATTGCGACCTGATCTCCTCGGCGGTACTGGACGGCATCAGCGCCGAGCTGGGCTCGTCCGGACAGGATTACGGTGCCGCCGAAGAGCTCCCGATCGAGCTGGCGCCGGAGCTGTCGGCGGCCGAGATCGTGGGCGAGCCGGAGCCCGCGCGGGCCAGCTGATCCTTTGGTGAGAACATGCGCGCCTGTCCGGCCGCAAGTGCGGGGCGGGCATGCTGCGGTTGAGGAGAGAGGCTGATGGCCGAGATCACGGCTGCCCTGGTCAAGGACCTACGCGAGAAGACCGGCGCGGGGATGATGGACTGCAAGAAGGCGTTGACGGAGACCGGGGGCGACATCGAGCCGGCGGTGGACTGGCTGCGCAAGAAGGGACTGGCGGCGGCGGCGAAGAAGTCCGGACGGGTGGCTGCCGAGGGCCTGATCGGCGTCGCATCGGCGCCGCAAGTCGCGGCGATGGTCGAGGTGAACGCGGAGACCGACTTCGTTGCGCGCAACGACGGCTTCCAGGGGTTCGTCGAGGCGGTGGCGAAGCTGGCGCTGAGCGTGGGCGAGGATCTGGACGCGCTCAAGGCGGCGGCGCTGCCGGGCTCCGGCCGCAGCGTTGCCGAGGAGATGACGCATCTGATCGCCACCATCGGCGAGAACATGTCGCTGCGGCGGGCGCGCGTGCTGAAGGTGCCGTCGGGCGTGGTGGCGACCTACGTGCACGCAGCGCTGCGTCCAGGTCTCGGCAAGATCGGCGTGCTGGCGGCGATCGAGGCGCCGAGCGAGAGCGATGCGCTGGAGCTGCTCGGCCGTCAGGTGGGCATGCACGTGGCGGCTACCCGGCCGAGCGCTCTGGACGTCGAGGGTGTCGATCCGGCCGCCCTCGAGCGCGAGCGGGCGGTCCTGGTCGAGCAGGCGCGCGCCTCGGGCAAGCCGGACGCGATCATCGAGAAGATGGTCGATGGCCGCGTTCGCAAATACTACGAGGAGGTCGTGCTGCTGGAGCAGGTCTGGGTGCATGACGGCGAGAGCCGGGTGCGCGCGGTGGTGAAGAAGGCGGGCGGTTCGCTGGTCGGCTTCGATCGCTTCCAGCTCGGCGAAGGCATCGAGAAGGATGGCGGCGATTTCGCCGCCGAGGTCGCAGCTGCCGCCGGCATCGACGTGCCCAAGGCGTGACGACGCGGCGGGGCTCCCATGGAGTGGGAGGCGCCCGCCATCGTGCTGTCCGCGACGCCGTATGGCGAGAGCGGGCTGGTCGCGCACGTACTCACGGAGGCCTACGGCGCTTGTCGCGGCCTGGTGCGCGGCGGCGCATCGCGCCGGCAGGCGGCGTTGTGGCAAGCGGGGAACCTGATCGCGACGCGCTGGATTGCGCGTCTGCCGGAACAGCTCGGCACGCTCACCGCCGAGCTGGTGCATCCCTCGGCGGCGCGGGTGCTCGACCAGCGGCTGTTGCTGGCGATGCTGTCGGCGAGCTGCGCCGTCGCGGACGATACCCTACCGGAGCGTGAGCCGCATCCGCGCGCGTTCGAAGCCCTGCTGCGCCTGCTGACGCTGATCAGCTTGGATCCGGCGGAGGGCCTGCGTGCAGGGCCGGCGGCGCTGCTGCGCTGGGAGGCGGTGCTGCTGGCGGAACTGGGCTACGGGCTGGATCTCTCACGCTGTGCGGTGACCGGAAGCGAGCGGGGCCTCGCCTACGTCTCGCCGCGTACCGGCTGTGCGGTCTCGCAGGACGGCGCGGGCGCGTGGCGGGAACGGCTGCTGCCGCTGCCGTCGCTGATGCTCGACGAGGCGGTGGCCGGCCAGGCGGCCGATTGGCGTGACGGCCTGCGGCTGACCGGACACTTCCTGGCGCGTGACGCGTTCGGCCAGCGTCACCGGCCGTTGCCGGCGGCACGGTCGCGTCTGCTGGAGATCGTCGAGGCCATCGTCCAAGGCCAGGGTTCTGCCGAGGGTTGAAGTCGGGGCTTCGCTCTAAGCCAAAGGCGCGTCTCTGGAAACCTGTCAAATAGCTGGATTCTCAAGGCGAGCCTTGAGCGGGTCCAGGGCAGAGCCCTGGCCTTGAAGGGTCAAGCGGAAGGCTGGTCTTCGGGAAAGTCCGCGCTGATCGTGACGTCCTTCCAGGCGTCGAAGTCGGCCCGCATGGCGGCGAGCTTCTTGTCGGCGAGGTCGAATGCGGCTGCGCCGAGCAGCAGATGGTGCGGTGGCCGCTCGGCAAGGACCGCGGTGATGATCGCCTGGGCGCCGCGGACCGGATCGCCGGCTTGGTTGCCCGAGCGGGCGGCGGTCTGCCGGCGGCGCTCGCCGGCGGTCGCGTCGTAGTCGTCGATGCGGATCGCGGATTGCTGGAGTGACCGGCCTGCCCAGTCGGTGCGGAAGGGGCCTGGCTCGACGGCGACGACCTTGATCCCGAGCGGCTCGACCTCGATGGCGAGGCTCTGCGACAAGCCTTCGACCGCGAACTTGGTGGCGTGATAGTAGCCGGTGGCGCCGAAGCCGACGAGGCCGCCGATCGAGGAGATGTTGACGATGTGCCCTCGCGCCTGTCGGCGCATGCCGGGCAGCACCGCCTTGGTCATCTCGATCAGGCCGAAGACGTTGGTCTCGAACATGGCGCGGACGGCGTCGTCCTCACCTTCTTCGATGGCGGCGAGATAGCCGTAGCCGGCATTGTTTACCAGGACGTCGACATGGCCGAAGCGGGCCTCGGCCTCTCGCACCGCCGATGCAACCTCCTGCTTGTCGTTCACGTCGAGACGAAGCGCCAGGGCGTGATCGGGATAGGCCTCGGCGATATCGGCAAGGCGTGACGGGTCCCTTGCCGTCAGCACGACCTGGTCGCCGCGTTCGAGCGCCAGCGTGGCGAGCTCGCGGCCGAAGCCGGTCGAGCAGCCGGTGATCAGCCAGGTCAGCGATTTGGTCTCTGCCATTTTCATCGTCCTTGAGCAGTCGAAACTTCAGGCGAGGCCGGCATCGAGGCGGGCACGCAACGACAAGGCCGCGAAGTCGAGCCCGGCCTGGTTCCCGGCGGTCATCGCGAGGAAGCGGTCGCGCAACAGCGAGGCCATCGGGACCGGCACGGACAGGGCTTCGGCGGCGGCGAGCAGGAGGCGGTTGTCCTTCGCTGCGAGCGGGACCGCGGCACCCGGCGGATCGAACTGCCGCTCGACGATCAGCCTGCCGTAGTTGCGGTGCACCGGCGCGGTGAAGAAGCTGTTGGTCAGGATATCGAACAGGGCGGCCGGAGCGACACCGCCCTTCTCGTTGAGCGCGAACATCTCCGCCATCTGCTCGATGGTCGAGAAGATCATGAAGTTCAGCGACAGCTTGACCAGGTTGGCGTGGCCGGCATCGTCGCCGAGATCGAAGACGCGCTGGCCGAGCGTGCCGAGGGGGGGGGCGGCCCGGTCGCGGGCGACGGGATGGCCGGCCAGGACGATGAACAGTTCGCCGGCGCGGGCGGCAGGGGGACGACCGAGCACCGTAGCGGCGGCGTAGAGCTGGTCGCGCTCGCCATGCGCCTGCTCGAAGCGTCGCGACAGCGCCGGCGAGATCGTGCTGCAGGAGACGTGCGCGCGGTCGCGGCCGAGACCGGCGATGATGCCCTCGGCGCCGAGCGTCAGGGCCTCGGACGCGTTATCGTCGGCGAGCATCGAGAAGACGATGTCGGCCTGCGCGGACGCGGCGGCCGGGCTGGCGGCGCGTTCGGCGCCGGCCGCGACCAGGGCGTCGGCGCGGGCGGGGGTGCGGTTGAACACGCGGAGCCGGTGTCCGGCATCGAGCAGGCGGGCCGCCATCGCCTCGCCCATCGGGCCCAGTCCGACGAAGCCGATCTGCATGACGACGCTCCCTCAGGCCTGCACGCGCACGGGCTCGCGCACGAAGACGGCATAGATCAGGGCCGAGAGCGCGGCGATACCAGAGGCAAGCAGCAGGGCCGGTGTGAACGATCCGGTGAGCTGTACCATTCCGCCGGTGATGGCGGGTGCGAGCCCGCCGCCGATCGAGCCACCGACATTCTGGATCGCCTCGAGGGTGGCGACGCGATCCGGCGTCGTGGCGACGGCCGCCATCGACCAGCCGCAGGAGGAGGCCAGGCTGGCAGAGAACAATGCCAGGCTGACCAGCAGGATCGCGGCCGAGGTTGAGTGCACCAGGGCGGCGCTGGCGGTGCAGAGCGCGGTCACCAGCATGCCGGCGATCAGCGGCAGCTTGCAGGCGTCCAGCGGCTGCACGCCGCGTCGCGTCAGCAGCCGTGCGGCCAGACCGCTGAGCAGGGCGCCGAAGAAGCCGCAGGCCTGCGGCACCGATGTCCACAATCCGGCCTCACGGACGCTGAGATGGCGCTCGCGCTCCAGGTAGTCCGGCAGCCAGGTGCCGTAGAGCCAGGTCAGGTAGATGACGCCGAGGAAGCCCAACGCCATGCCCCAGCTCGTCGGCTGCCGGAGCAGGGCGGTCCAGCCGCCCGGTTGCTCGGGCACGTCGTGGTCGGCGGCGTGGATGGCTTCGCGCTCCGCCTCGGAGATGCCGTACTGCTCGGGGTCTCGATAGATCACCTGCCAGAGGATGGCGATCAGCAGGCCGGCGGCACCGATGACGAAGAACATCGGCCGCCAGCCGTATTGCAGCAGCAGGATCGTCAGGATGCCGGGAGCGATGGCCGGGCCGAGGGCAGAGGAGGCATTGAACAGGCCGATCGGCCAGGCGCGCTCGGCGCGCGCGAACCAGTTGGTGCAGACCTTGGTGCCGGCGAGATACATCGGCGACTCGCCGACGCCGAGTGCCGAGCGGGCGAGGACGAACTGCCGCAGCGTGGCGGAAAAGGCGGACGCCGCCTGGGCCAGGGACCAGAGCACCAGGCTGGCCCCGAGCACGCGTCGCGGGCCGTAGCGGTCGACCAGGATGCCGACGGGAAGCTGGGAGACGCCGTAGGCGATTTCGAAGACGGAGAGCAGCAACCCCATCTGCGTATCGGAGAGATGCAGGTCGGCGCGGATCGCGGAATTGCCGATCGAGAGGGCGGAGCGATCCAGGTAATTGACCGTGCCGGCGATCATCAGCAGCGTCAGGGCGATGATCCGCATGCGGCGCGCGCGGATGGACGAGGTCCGTGCTTTCATGCTTTGTTCTTGGTGGTCGAGGAG
>CAXUCM010000271.1:0-5312 GCA_964249315.1 uncultured Acetobacteraceae bacterium
AGGGCTCTGCCCTGGACCCGCTCAAGGCTCGCCTTGAGAATCCATTCATTAAGAAAGCTTGGGGCGGAGCCCCAATTCCACTCTCTATGCACGGCGATATTGCTCTCGGGACGTATCAAAAACCGAGGCGCGATCCAGTAAAAGATGCGATCTTTTGTCTAACTTTTTCTTGCTATAACACAATGCTCTAGATTAAGTGACGGATTGTAGCTCGCGAGACCTCAGAGACCGGAGCTGGAAGAACTTCTTCGTCATAGATCGGAAACAGTCATGGCCGACGCAAGCGGTACCTACACGCTCACCGGAACGACCGGGTCACCTGTTACGGCGGAAGCCGAGGCGGACGCGTCCGTCACCTACAACGTCACGGGTGATCCCGATGTCTTCAACATCACCGCGGACGCGAGCTCGACCGTCGCGATCAACCAGACTGTCTCGTCCGCCGACACGCTGGTCCTGACCGCCAATGGCGGGACGCTCAGCCTCAGCCAGAACCAGCCAGCCGACACGATCACGGCGACGATCGAGAATGGCGGGTCCTTCGTCACCAACGGCTATTTCCGCACCACCTCGCAATCCAGCACGATCACGTTCGGCGCCGACGGCGGCTCGCTCGTCCTCGGCGTGGCAGGAACCTTCCGCAGCGCCTCCCTCAATCAGTTGATCAGCGGTTTCGAGAGCGACGACACGACCATCGACAACCATTCGCTGCAATATACCGGCTTCACCGGCTACACCATCGCCGCGGGACCTGGGGGCGGCGGCCAGACGATCACGGTCGACGACACCGGCGGCAATCTGACCTTCAACACCAGCGACACCAGCTTCGCCGAGGGCAGCTACAGCACGCTCGTCGGCGGCCCGCTGACCCTCGATCGCGACGAAGACGGCGGCATCAACATCCAGGCCTGCTTCCTCTCCGGCGTCCTGATCGCCACGCCGCAGGGTGAGGTTCCGGTGCAGGACGTAGCTGTCGGCGATCTCGTGTCCGTGCTCGAGCATGGCCGTGTCGTGTCGCGTCCCGTCGTGTGGACGGGCAGCCGAACCATGCGTCTGGGACACGATGCCAGCCTCGATTGCTATCCGGTTCGCATCATTGCCGGAGCATTCGGCGATCGCGTTCCGCATCGCGATCTGCTGGTGACCTCCGAGCATTGCGTCCATGTCGAGGGAAAGCTGATCCCGATCCGCATGCTGGTGAACGGCGCTTCCATCGTCGTCGACACGAACATCTCAAGCTTCCGCTTCCATCACATCGAACTCGAGCGACAGGGCATCCTGCTGGCCGACGGCTTGCAGGTGGAGAGCTATCTCGACACCGGCAATCGCGCGAGCTTCGCCAGCAAGGTGCAGGCGCTGCGTCCAGACCTGACGGAAAGTCGCGCCGGTCGGAGCTGGTCGGATGACGCGGCAGCACCGCTCGCCGTCGATCGCGAGACGGTCGAGCCGATCTGGACCGCCCTGGCTGCCCGTGCGGCGTGCCTCGGCTTCGCGGCACCTCCGAGACTCGACCTGATCGACGAGCCCGGCCTCCACCTCGTCACCGAGACCGGTCTGAAGATCGAGCCGACCTTGTTCGACGGCGCCGTCTACGCCTTCGTCGTGCCGGCAGACACGTCCGCTCTGCGGATCGTCTCGAGGGCCGCGCCTCCTTCGCAGACGGTCGGTCCGTTCCTGGACGACCGACGCCTGCTCGGTGTGCGGGTCGGGCGGATCGGCATGAGCGCAGGCTCCCGGCGTATGGCGTCAGACCTGCATGTGACGACGAAAATGCTGCCGGGATGGCATGCCCTGGAAAACCGCGACGGTCGCTGGACCGACGGGGATGCCTTGCTGCCGATCGATGCGGCATCGTCCCGTGGGAAGCCGATCTTCCTGGATATCGAGGTCCTGGACGCCGGCCCATATCTGGACGAGCGGACGTCCGAGAGCCGCCTGGCCGCCTGAAAATGGATTCTCAAGGCTGAGCCTTGAGCGGGTCCAGGGCAGAGCCCTGGCCTTTCTTCAACGGCGGATCAGCACGGCCCTCGCGGGATCGCGGCATTCCCAGCCCAGAACCTGCAGTTCCGGCGTATCGTCCTCCTCCTCCGGGTAGCCCAGACAGAGATATCCGATCAGCTCCCAATCCGCCGGCGCCTGCAGCAGCGCCGAGACCGCCGATGCATCGAGGATGGAGACCCAGCCCAGACCGAGTCCGGCGGCACGAGCGACCAGCCAGAGCGTGTGCACCGCCATGACGGTGGAATAGGCGGTGGTCGCCGGCATCGTCCGTCGCCCAAGTCCTCGCCCTTGCGGCGGGTCGCGCAGGCTGAACACGGCCAGATGGCACGGCGCCTGGTCGAGCCCGGCGAGCTTGAGCCGGGCGTAGCGCGCGGCGTGATCGTCCGGTTGCGCTGCCAGCGCCTCGGCGTTGCAGGCGCGAAAATTCTCCCGCACCGCCTCGCGGCAGGCCGGGTCCTCGACGCTGACGAAGCGCCAGGGCTGGCTCAGTCCGACCGAGGGGGCGAGGCAGGCGGTCTGCAGCAGCGTCTCCAGCAAGGCGGCGGGCACCGGATCGCCGCGGAAGTGGCGGACGTCGCGTCGCCATCGCAGCAGCTCGACCAGCTCCGCCTGGAAGGCGGGGCCGAAGCGGCCGGACGCCGTCGTCATGCGGCCGGCAGTCCGGCCAGCGCGCGCCAGCCGGCCTCGTCAAGGGTGGCGATGCCGAGCGAAGCGGCCTTCTTCGCCTTCGAACCGGCCTCGGCGCCGAGCACGACGAGGTCGGTCTGCCTGGAGACGCTGTCGGTCACCTTGGCCCCCAGCCGCTCGGCCATCGCGCGGGCCTCGGGCCGGGTCATGCTCGACAGCGTGCCGGTGAAGACGATGGTCTTGCCGGCGAGGGCGCCCCCCGCGTTCGCGCGCTCGTCCTGGATGGTGAGCTCGGCCGCCAGCGCGTCGACGGCGTCGCGGTTGTGCGGCTCGGCGAAGAAGCGCGCCAGCTCCTCGGCGATGCCGCCGCCGACGCCGGTGATCGAACCCAGCGCCTCGCGTTCCTCCGAGCCGACCACGGTCGCGGCCTGCATCTGCGCGCGCCAGACCGCGAAGCTGCCGTAATGCCGCGCCAGCAGGCGGGCGTTGGTCTCGCCGATGCGGCGGATGCCGAGACCGAAGATGAAGCGCGCGAGCGGGATCGTCCGTCTCGCCTCGACGGCGCGGATCAGGTTGGCGGCGGAGACCGGGCCCCAGCCGTCGCGCGCGGCGATCGCCGGCTCGTGTTCGGCGAGGTGGAAGATGTCGATCGGCGTGCGCACCAGCCCCTCCTCGTGGAACGCGATGAGCGTCTTCTCGCCGAGCCCGTCGATGTCGAAGGCCTGGCGGGCGACCAGGTGGATCAGCCGCTCGACGGTCTGCGCCGGGCAGACCAGGCCGCCGGTGCAGCGCTTGACCACCTCGCCGGGGGGCCGTTCGGCGCGGCTGCCGCAGATCGGGCAGGTCGTCGGGAACGGGTAGGGCGGTGCGCGCGGCGGATCGCCGTCCGCCGCCGGCACCACGCCGAGGATCTGCGGGATCACGTCGCCGGCGCGCTGCAGCCGCACCCGGTCGCCGGGGCGGATGTCGCGACGGGCGATCTCGTCCTCGTTGTGCAGGGTCGCGCGCGTCACCAGCACGCCGCCGACATTGACCGGCTCGAGCACCGCCACCGGGGTCAGCGCGCCGGTGCGTCCGACCTGGATGCGAATCGCCTCGAGGCGGGTGATCGCCTGCTCGGCGGCGAACTTCCACGCGGTCGCCCAGCGCGGCGCCCGGCCGGCGAAGCCAAGCCGTTCCTGCAGCGCCAGATCGTCGATCTTGTAGACGACGCCGTCGATGTCGTAGGCGAGGCCGGAGCGTTCGAGCGCCATGCGGCCCTGGAACGCCTCCGCCGACGCGGCATCGGCCACCGGCGCGGAAAGCGGGTTGACCGCGAAGCCCCAGGATCCGAGCCGGCGCAGGTAGTGCGAGTGGCTGGCGGCGACCGGCTCGCTGGATCGGCCCTGCGCGTAGGCGAACAGCGAGAGCGGCCGCGACGCGGTGACTCCCACGTCGAGCTGGCGCAGCGAGCCGGCGGCGGCGTTGCGCGGGTTGGCGAACTGCCGCAGGCCGGCCGCCTCCTGTGCCCGGTTCAGGGCGAGGAAGTCGGCCTTGGTCAGGAACACCTCGCCTCGGACCTCGATCAAAGCAGGGGCGCGGCCGCGCAGCTTCTGCGGCACCGCGCGCATGGTGCGAATGTTGGCGGTGACGTCCTCGCCGGTGATCCCGTCGCCGCGGGTGGCGCCGCGCGCGAGCCGGCCGTCCTCGTAGGTCAGGCTGATCGAGACGCCGTCGATCTTCGGCTCCGCCAGCATCGGCATCGTCTCGTCCTTGAGGCCGAGGAAGCGCCGGGCGCGGGCGACGAAGGCCTCGAAATCGGTGCGGTCGAACACGTTGTCGAGCGAGGTCATCGCTTGCAGGTGGCGGTGCTTGGCGAAGCTGCCGTCCGGCGCCGCGCCGACGCTGCCCGACGGGCTGTCGTCGCGGACCAGCGCCGGGAACGCCGCCTCCAGCGCGCGCAGGCGCCGCTTGAGCGCATCGTAGGTCGCGTCGCTGACGACGGGCGCGTCCTCGGCGTGGTAGGCGCGGTCGTGCCCGGCAATCTCCCGCGACAGTCGTGCGACCTCCTCGGCGGCGGCCGCCGGATCCAGCTCTGCCGGCGGCACCTCGCTCATGCCACCCCGAGCAGGCTGTCGGCGGCGGCGCGCGCGGCCTCGGTGACCGTCTCGCCGGCCAGCATGCGGGCGATCTCCTCGCGCCGGGCGCGGCCGTCCAGCGGCTCGGCGCGGGTCTCGGTGCGTTCGCCGCTCACCCGCTTGCTGATGCGCAGGTGCGCGTCGCCGCGTGCCGCGACCTGCGGGCTGTGCGTCACCACCAGCACCTGCACGTCCCGCGCCAGCGCCGCGAGCCGGTCGCCGACCGAGGCGGCGGTGGCGCCGCCGACGCCGGAATCGACCTCGTCGAACACCAGGGTCGGCACCGCCGAGCGGCCGGCCAGCACCACCTTGATCGCCAGCATCAGGCGCGACAGCTCGCCGCCGGAGGCGACGCGGGCGAGCGGGCCCGGCTCCTGGCCCGGGTTGGCGGCAATCAGGAAGCCGGCCTGCTCGGCGCCGCGTCCGTTCCAGGCTTCCGGCGACAGGGCTGGCAGGCTGACCGAGAAGCGTGCCCGCTCCAGGCGCAACGGTCGCAGCTCGGCGGTGACCGCGCTCTCCAGCTTGCGCGCTCCCTGCCGGCGCGCCGACGACAGCGCGCTGCAGGCC
>CAXUCM010000272.1:0-5231 GCA_964249315.1 uncultured Acetobacteraceae bacterium
TGATCCGCTCGCCGACCAGGCGGACCCGGTCCTCGTGCTCGGCCGGCAGCATCGGATTGTAGCTGCCCACCTTCTCGATGAAGCGGCCGTCGCGCGGCGAGCGGCTGTCGGCGACGACGATGTGGTAGTACGGACGCTTCTTCGCGCCGGCGCGGGCGAGGCGGATCTTGAGGCTCATGGCGAGGCGAACTCCTGTGGGTGGATCTGGACGGATCTAGTGCGGACGCTGGCCGGGACCGCGAGGCGCGCCGCCTCCCGGCATCAGCGCGGACAGGCCGTGGCGCATCAGGCCCTTGGCGCCGATCTTGTTGATCCGCTTCATCATCGTCGACATGTCGTCGAACTGCTTGAGCAGGCGGTTGACCTCCTGCACGGTGGCGCCGGCGCCGGCGGCGATGCGCCTCTTGCGGCTCGCCTTGATGATCTCCGGCGCGCGCCGCTCGCCCCGGGTCATCGACGAGATGATCGCGGTGTGGCGCTTGAGGATCGAGGTGTCGAGGTTCTTGCCTGCCAGCTGCTCCTTCATCGCCCCCATCCCCGGCAGCATGCCGATGATGCCTTCGAGCGAGCCCATCTTGTTGATCTGCCGGATCTGCGCGGCGTAGTCGTCGAGGTCGAACTTGCCGCGCAGCATCTTGCGGGCGAGCTGCTCGCTCTCCTCCTGGTCGAGCGTGTCGGAGGCGCGCTCCACCAGCCCGGCCAAGTCGCCGAGACCGAGGATGCGCCCGGCGATCCGCTCGGGATGGAACTCCTCGAGCGCGTCCAGCTTCTCGCCCGAACCGGTCAGCTTGATCGGCGCGCCGGTGACGTGACGCATCGACAGCGCCGCCCCGCCGCGGGCATCGCCATCCATCCGGGTCATGACGATGCCGGTGACGCCGACCGCCTCGTTGAAGGCGCGCGCGGTGTTGACCGCGTCCTGGCCGGTCATCGCATCGACCACGAGCAGCGTCTCGGCCGGGTTGGTGGCGGCGCGGATCTGCCGCACCTCCTCCATCAGCGCCGCATCGATCGAAAGCCGTCCGGCGGTGTCGAGCACCACCACGTCGTAGCCCTCGCGCCGGCCGGTCTCCATCGCCCGGATCGCGATCTGCACCGGCGTCTGACCGGCGACGATCGGCAGCGAAGCGACGCGGGCGCGTTCGGCCAGCTGCGCCAGCTGCAGCTGCGCCGCCGGCCGCTGCGTATCCAGGCTGGCCAGCAGCACCCGTCGACGCTCGCGACCGGACAGGCGCAGCGCCAGCTTGCCCGACGTCGTGGTCTTGCCGGAGCCCTG
The DNA here is from genome assembly GCA_964249315.1 of uncultured Acetobacteraceae bacterium. Lineage (GTDB taxonomy): Bacteria > Pseudomonadota > Alphaproteobacteria > Acetobacterales > Acetobacteraceae > Lichenicoccus. Next base: position 1,277 of record CAXUCM010000272.1, read on the forward strand.
CAGCCCGACCATCAGGATCGGCACCGGGGCGGCGGCGTTGAGGTTGAGCGGCACCGCGCCGGCGCCGCCGAGCGCCTCGATCAGCGCGTCGTTGACGATCTTGGCGACCGCCTGGCCGGGCGAGATGCTCTCCAGCACCTCGGCGCCGACGGCGCGCTCGCGCACGCGGGTGACGAAATCCTTGACCACCGGAAGGGCGACGTCGGACTCGAGCATCGCCAGCCGCACCTCGCGCAGCGCCTCAGAGACATCCGCCTCGGACAGCGCGCCGCGCGTGCGCAGGCGGTCGAACACGCCGGTCATCTTGCCCGACAAGGTGTCGAACATCGCCAACTCCACGTCTTGCCCGAGGGCCAAAAGGAAACGCGCCGCTGCGCGAGCCTTCGCGGAGCGACGTGTCTGTCGGCGGTGCGTAAATCGTCGGGCTATACCTGTCAAGACCGGGCAAGCAAGCGAAGGGGCGTTGCCCCTTGAACCCCATCAAAGGCTTAGCCTTTGAAATCCTCTTGTTGGAAGCGAGGGTCAGGGGCGGCGCGCGCGAGGGGTCGGGCCGACCGGCGCGGACTTGGGCCCGCTTGCCATGCCGACCAGCCTGAAGGCAAGCGCAGCAAGCACGCCGCCGATCATCGGTCCTGCGGCATAGAAGAACCAGATCGGAAAGGTATCTGCGACGATCATCGGTCCCAATGCCCGAGCCGGATTGCCGGCGCCACCGCTCACCGGGCCTCCGAGCAGGACACCAGCAGAAAGAGAGAAACCGATTGCGATCGCGGCAACTCCGGCTGGAACACGCGGATCTGTGGCCGTCGAGATGACAGTGAAGACCAGCATGAATGAGATCAGAGCCTCGACGAGCAGCACCTGTACGTTCGTGGCGCCGTTGACCGGTGATGGCGCGCCGAGATGCGCGTCGATGTAAGCCCCGTGACCGTATGCGCACCAGACGATGAGCGCGGCCACGATCGAGCCCGCAAGTTGCGCCGCCCAATATGGAAGGACACAGTTCCAGGGGAATTTACCCGCAACTGCGAGACCCAGCGTGACGGACGGGTTTACGTGCGCTCCACTGACCTGGCCAAGCGAGGCCACGATCGGGATCAAGATGAGTCCGAATGAGAGCGCGACCGCCAAGGAGTTGTAGGCCGGCCCCGCGGTGCCTTTACCCAGCACTGCTGCCGTCGCAACCGCAGTCCCGACCAGGACGAGCAGGAAGGTGCCGATCGCCTCGGCCGCGCAGGCCAGAAGCAGGTTTGCCGACGGTGTCCTGGCGGTTCCTGGATCTCCTCCCGGCACGATGGTCGACGGCTCAGCATAGTCCATAATCTGGCTTTCCGTTCGATCGTGCCGCCGCCGAGCTCGGCTTCGTCAGGGGATTGATCCACCTGGGCACCGTGTAGAGCCATCGTATAATCGGCGACGCTTTCCTTCGGGCAAGGCACAAGCAAGTTTATATTACCGTGCGGACAACAATTCTCGCGGGCTCGAGCCTGCCTGTAACGGATTGAGCCGCGACGCGGATCGACGGGCAGCGCCCTGGCCTTTCGCGCCTCACATCCAAAGTTCGCTCGTATGACGCCTAGAAGCCGTAGCTTACCCTCCGGCTGTTGCCCTGCCCGAGATTGCGGAAGCGGGCCAGCGCGAGCAGCGGGAAGAACAGCCGGTAGCCGTGGTAGCGGAGGTAGAACACCTTCGGGAAGCCGACGGCATTGTAGGGCAGTTCCTGCCACTCGCCATCCGCATCCTGGGTGCGGGTGAGATAGGCGATGCCGCGTCGGGTGGCCGGATGGTCGCGCTCGCCGGCGGCCATCAGGCCGAGCAGCGCCCAGGCGGTCTGCGACGGCAGGCTCCGGTCGTAGCGTCCCGGCGTCGCGCCCTCGAAGCTCGCGCAATCCTCGCCCCAGCCGCCATCGTCGCGCTGCACCGAGACCAGCCAGGCAATCGCGCGACGCACCGCCGCATCCGCCGGATCGATGCCGGCGACGTTCAGCGCGCACAGCACCGACCAGGTGCCGTAGATGTAGTTGGTGCCCCAGCGGCCGAACCAGCTGCCGTCCGGCTCCTGCTCGGCGCGCAGGTAGGCGATGCCGCGGGCGATCGCCGTCTCGTCCTCGGGGCGGCCGAGCTGGGCCAGGAACGAGATGCAGCGCGCCGCGACGTCGGCGGTGGGCGGGTCGAGCAGCGCACCGTGATCGGCGAACGGAATGTGGTTCAGCACGTCGTGGTTGTTGTCGACGTCGAACGCGCCCCAGCCGCCGTCGCTGCTCTGCATGCCGAGCACCCAGGTCCGCGCCCGCTCGACCGCCTCGGCGCTGGCCGGATCGCCTTGCCGGTGCAGCAGCATCGCCACCACCGCGGTATCGTCGACGTCCGGGTAGTGGTCGTTGCGATACTGGAACGCCCAGCCGCCGGGCGACAGGTCCGGCCGCTGCACCGCCCAGTCGCCCTTGACGTCGAGCACCTGGCGGTCGCGCAGCCATGCCGACGCCGCCAGCAGACGCGGATCGGGCCGTCCCGCCGCCGCCTCGATCATCGCGTGGCCGGCGAGCCCGGTATCCCAGATCGGCGACACGCAGGGCTGGCAGTAGCTCTCCTCGCCGCGCTCGACCAGCAGCTTGCGCACCGAGCGCCAGGCCAGCGCCGGCTGCGGCGCCGAGGCCGGCACGCCGAGCACGTCGTACATCATCACGCTGTTGGCCATCGCCGGGTAGATCGCGCCGAGACCGTCCTCGCCGTTCAGCCGCTCCCCGACGAAGCGCACCGCGCGCGCGATCGCGCGCCGGCGCAGCGCACCCGGCGTCAGCGGATCGGTCACCCGCAGCACGTCGTCGACCAGCTTGAACACCCGTCCCCAGACCGAGCGATAGGGTCCGTGCGTCCAGTCGCGCACCGTCCCGGGATCGCGCACGAACAGCTCGCGCACGCCGACGCCGTGCGGGTTGCGCGCGCGCGGCCGGTGCGCCGCCAGCACCAGCAGCGGTGCGACCACCACGCGCGACCAGTACGACATGTTCCAGATGTTGAAGAAGAACCAGCGCGGCATCAGCATCAGCTCGACCGGCATCATCGGCGTGCCGCGCCACGGGATCTGTCCGAACAGGGCGAGCTGGAAACGGGTGAAGACGTTGGCACGCTCGGCGCCGCCCATCGCCAGGATCGCCGCGCGGGCGGCGCGCATGTGCGGCGCCTCGGCATCGTCCCCCGCCGCCTTGAGCGCGAAATAGGCCTTCACGCTGGCGGAGAGATCCATCCGCCCGTCATGGTACAGCGGCCAGCCGCCATGCGCGCCCTGGATCCGGCGCAGGTAGCGGGCCAGGCGCTGTTGCAGCGGCGCATCGATCCGGTCCAGGAAATGCTCGAGCAGGATGTACTCGGCCGGGATCGTGGCATCGGCCTCGAGCTCGAACACCCAGTGGCCGTCTTCGCCCTGCCGGTCCGCGAGCGCAGTCTGGGCAGCCTGGATGACCTGGTCGAGCTCGGGATCCCGAAGTGCCTGATCCACCGTGGTCAGCATGGGTCCGATGAAGGGGTGCAGGTCGTCAGGCGCGGCTCGGACAACGATCGTCGCTCCTTTTCGTCATGACTCCAGAACGCTTTATCCGGCGCCGAGTACGTGTCCGGCGGCAACGCCGCCCGATCTGATCGCACCTTCGATCGTTGCCGGCAAGCCTGTGGCGGTCCAGTCGCCGGCCAGGAACAGATTCGCCAGCGCCGTGCGGCATCCGGGCCGCACTGCCTCCTGGCGCACGGTGGCGGCGAAGGTGGCACGGCGTTCGCGCAGCACCCGGAACGGGGGAGCTGCCGTCGGCAGGGCAGCACCCGGCCGCAGCCACGGCGCCAGCGTCCGTCGCAGCTCGTCCCAGACCTGGACCGCGAGCCCGTCGGTGTCGCGCTCGGCCAGGTGGTTGGCCGCGCTGATCGTCACCGAGACCACCTCGCGCTTGACGAAGGCCCATTC
>CAXUCM010000273.1:0-5185 GCA_964249315.1 uncultured Acetobacteraceae bacterium
CCGCTTCTGCTGCGAGCACGGCGAACTCCGCGACCTCCTCCGTCCTCGACGCCGTCACCAGACCGTCTCCGCCTCTCTGCGCCGCTTTCGCTTCGCAAGAAGCGCCGAGTTGTGCTCGGGATCATGCGGAACGCGTGACCTGGCAAGCTCCTATGAGGAACAGTTGGTTGTCCGGCGCTAGCGATGACGGAGCCGATTGAGATCTGGTGGCTAGGGTGCTTGCGGCCCTCCTGCTCCAGGTGCCATAGAAACATGGGATCGCGGGGAAATAGCGTTAGGCAACGGTCTCGTAGAGAATTGGGGCACGCGCTGAAAACGATCCCGACCGCTCCGCAGTATGTTACCGGGCGCAAAGCCACGTTCTGGGCCGAAAGTCCGATGACTGAGGACCTCGGGCCCGCCCCAGCCGCCTTGAAATCGGCAGCACGCGTGCTCCGCATCTTTGAGTTCTTCGATGAGATCCGGCGTTCTGCGCGGGAGAACGAGATCGCTGAACGGCTGAAATTTCCACAGTCATCGGCATCAATGCTGCTAAATAGTATGGTCAGATTAGGCTATCTTGACTTCGACCCGGCAACGAAGGGCTATTTGCCTTCGATCCGGGCAGCAGTTCTCGCCACCTGGCGCGACACCGGCTGCTTTCGCGATGGGTCGATGTACGCTGCGCTGGAAAACCTCTCGGCCGCCTCGGGCCTTGCAGCTTGCTTGACCGTGCGCAACGGCATCTTCACGCGATATCTGCATGTCGTACAAACCATCGAACCAGGCGCCTTCCATATAACCCTCGCAGCGCGCCGCTACGCGGTCCAGAGCGCTGCCGGCATTGTCTTGATGACAAAGCTCGGAGAGCGGGAGATTACCCAACTCGTCCATCGCACTCGCGCAGAGGACAATCCCAAGCTGAAGGCGCTGACGCTCGGGGAAGTCAACCATCGTATCATGAGCGCGCGCGCCGATGGCTATTATGCCTCCCTCGGGCTCGTGATGCCGGAGACGGGAGCGGTGGCGGTGGCGCTGCCATCCGCAATCACGGGCGGCTGGCAGGAGATGGCGCTCTCCCTAGCGGGTCACCTCACGCGCATTGAGAGCCGGGTCGATCACCTAGCAACGTTGCTCGCCCGCAGCGTCCGCGAACTGGAGTCGGCATACAAGCCGGAGCAGGTGCCTTAAGCCGCTCGAGACGGAAATCAGCGGGTTGATATTTTCCCCACCATCTCGCTGATTTCGTCAACCGGCCTATTCTTGCGCCAAAACCGGGATGAGGTAGCTCGTCCCATTAGGCAAGCGGATGACGGGGGGGATTACGGTCTTGCAGGTCTCTGAAGCTCAGTACCGGCATATTTTGTGACAGCGGCGACGGCGCTTTTGAACGGCGTCCGCATCGTGGATCTCACGACGGTGATCATGGGCCCTCTGGCTAGCCGTATTCTCGGCGACCTGGGAGCGGACGTGATCAAGGTGGAGCCGCCCTCCGGCGATAGCATCCGCGCGCATCGGCCACACCTGGCTCCGGGCCTCAGCGGCATGTTCCTGAACCTAAACCGGAACAAGCGCAGCGTCATGCTCGACTTGAAGACCAGCGCCGGCCGGGAGCAGCTTGCTACCCTTGTCGCAGGCGCTGATGTTTTCATGCACAACCTCCGGCCTGCGGTGATGGACCGGCTGGGCTTCGGATATGAGCGGTGCAAGGTGCTTAGATCCGACATTATCTATTGTGCAGCTTCCGGCTTCGGGAGCGCCGGGCCATATGCCGCTAAGCCGGCCTATGACGACCTGATCCAGGCGGCGTCTGGATTCGCCGCCTTGGCTGAAGAGATCGGTGGATCTCCCGCCTACGCGCCGTCGGTCATTTGCGACAAGGTGGCCGGCCAGGCCATCGCCACCGCCATACTCGCCGCCCTGGTGCACCGGCTGCGCACCGGCGAGGGACAGGCGGTAGAGGCGCCCATGTTCGAGCTTGCCATTGACTTCAACTTGGTTGAGCATTTCGGGGGTGCGGCCCTGGTGCCACCGCAGGGAGCGCCTGGCTATCCGCGCATCCGCAGTCCGGAGCGGCGGCCCTTCGTCACCGCCGACGGCTATGCCTGTATCCTGCCCTACTCGGATGCTAATTGGCGCGACTTTTTCCAATTCACTCAACGCACAGATCTGGCCGCGGACTCGCGCTTCCATGCGATCGAAACGCGACAGGACCACATCGGCGAGCTTTATGCGGAGGTGCGCCAGGAAGCGCTGAAGCGGCCTACGGCGGAATGGATGGCCTTCTGCAACATGGCCGACATCCCCTGTATGCCGGTCATCTCGCTCGATGACATTTTTGATGATCCACACGTCGAGGCGGTGGAGCTGTTCTCCATCGAGACGCATCCGCGCGGGGGGCAGTACCGGCTCATTCGGCCACCTGTCACCCACTCGGCGCAGGCATTCCGCCTGCGCCATCACGCCCCGGCGCTTGGCGAGCATACGGAGGAGGTCTTCCGGGAAATCGAGACCGCCTTGCCACGCTCGCCGGAGAAGACGCCATGAGCCTCCAGTTCGAGCGTGCGGGCGCCGTGGCACGCCTGACCCTCTCGAGACCGCCGCATAACTTCTTCGACCTAAGCGACCTTGCCCTACTCGCCGACTCCTTGGATGAAGTCGACAGCGACCCGGCGTTACGCGTCACGATCCTGCAGTCAAGCGAGAAGACCTTCTGTGCGGGCGCCGATTTCGGCGGCAGCGGACGACCCGACCCGACTTTGATCTATGCTCAAGCCGTTCGACTGGCCGCGCGACGTAAACCGATGATTGCCGCCATTGGCGGACCGGCGGTTGGCGGCGGCCTCGGCCTCGCGCTCGTCGCTGACTTCAGAGTCGGGAGCTTCAAGGCCCGCTTTCAGGCCAACTTTGTGCGTCTCGGAATTTCGCCGGGCTTCGGGATTAGCGTTACCCTGCCGCGCCTGATTGGCGCCCAGGCTGCACGAAACATGCTCCTCACCGGTCGTCGGGTGGAGGGTAAAGAAGCGCACGCGCTCGGCCTCCTCGACCAGATTGTGCCTGACGCGGAGCTCGATGCGGCGGCACGAAGCCTGTCTGAAACCCTGGCCGAAGGAGCGCCGGCGGCTGTCGTTGCGACCCGCCGCCTGCTGGACGTCAGCGGAGGGGATGGCTTTACCGAAGCGATCCGTCGCGAGCTCGCCGAGCAGGCCCCCCTCTTTGCCAGCTCGAACTTTGAGGAGGGCCTGGTCGCCAATCGTGAGCGACGGCTCCCGCGCTTTGTGAACCTGCAGGAGAAGCCAGCGTGAACTTCGAACTTCCAGAAGAACTGCGGCCGGTTGCAGAGCTTGTCGAGCGTTTCGTTGTCGAAAATCTCATGCCGCTTGAACGTGGGATCCTGGACCGGGAAGCCCAGGGCAAGGAGGCCATCCTCACCACAGAGGAGACGGCCCGGGTCGATGCCCGAGCGAAGGAGCTTGGCCTGTGGGGCATGGACGCACCGGAAGAGTTCGGCGGCTCAAATCTGCCGCATGTGGCCATCACCGCCGCCAACATCGCGCTCGGCCGCACCATAACGCCCTACACCTTTCCGCCAGACTCCCCGAACTTGCGGATGCTAATGGCCGCAGCGAGCGAGGCGCAGCGCGAGCGCTACCTCGCTCCCTACGTGCGCGGTGAATTGGTCTCCGCCATCGGCATCTCGGAGCCGGATGCAGGCTCTGATCCGCGCCGCATGCGAAGCCGAGCCGTGCGCACGGAAAAAGGCTGGCGACTGAGCGGCTCCAAGATCTGGATCAGCAAGGCAGACAAGGCCGACTTCACCATCGTCATGGCCCTCACGGCTGGCGAGGAGGACGCCCGATCCCGGATCTCTGCTTTTCTTGTGGACAAGGGACTGCCCGGTGTGAAGGTCGGCAGCCCGATACGGATGATCGGCGGGACCTACACCTACGAGGTCCATTACGACGACGTGGAGCTGCCTGAGACGGCGCTCCTCGGTCGGCAGGGCGATGGCTTCGCGCCCATGCAGACCCGCCTGGCATCGCGCCGCCTTGAGATAGCGTGCTGGTCCATCGGCGCCGCAGAGCGGGCGCTTGACCTGATGATGCGCCATGTGAGCGAACGCGTGACCTTTGGCAGCCCGCTGTCTGAACGCCAAGTCATCCAGTGGTGGATCGCCGAGGCGGCGGCGAACATCCGTACTACCACGCTGCTGGCCTACGAGATCGCCTGGCGGCTCGACCGTGGCGAAGACGTAGCCACGCTGGTGTCGATGATCAAGTTCCGCGCCCCCGACATGGCCGCGGAGGTGGTCGATACTGCCATCCAGGCGTTCGGCGCGATGGGCGTCAGCAAGGAGATGCCACTGCACCTCCTCGCTGCTCAGGTCCGGCTTATGCGCATCTACGATGGACCGAGCGAGATCCATCGCTGGGTGGTCGCGCGCAACCTCCTCCGGGCAGCCGCCTAGTGGACGCTGGACTGACGAAAGCACCGGCTCGTACGGCCTCCGCAGGGCAGAACGAGTTCGCCCAGGGTTGGCCGTTGCTGACCACGGCGACCGCAGGTTGCTGCTTCGGCGCGTCGTCACTGCCCTTCTACAGTTTCGGCGCCCTCGTCATGCCGTTGACGCACCAATTCCATTGGAGCCGAGGCGATATGAGTGCAGCGCTGCTCTTCATGACCCTCACGCTCGCTCTCGTATCGCCGGCTCTGGGAACCGCCATAGACCGTTTCGGCGAGCGGCGGGTGGCGTTGTTCGGCGCTCCGATGCTGGCGCTGATGTTCTTCGCGCTAAGCCGGTCCAACGGTTCGCTGCCACTTTTCTACGCGACCTTTACCGGGATCTCGCTCTTTGCCGGCGGCACGACGCCCATCAACTACACGCGCGCTGTAAATCGGCGCTTCCGGACCCATCGCGGACTGGCGCTTGGTATCAACCTGTCCGGCCTTGGCGTAGCCGCCATGATCCTTCCGATCCTGACCGCCGCGCTCGCCGCAAGTCTGGGTTGGCGCGCAGCCTACGTTGGCATAGGCCTGGTGGCTCTTTGTGCGGTTCCGGCCGTACTGCTCGGGCTGCCGAACCCGCCCGTAGCGGGTACAGGTCGTGCGGTCTCTCCTCGGGATCTAAGATTTCTGCGCGAACGCGTCTTCTGGACTTTAAGCCTGACCTGCTTCCTCGTCTCGGCTGCGCTAGCGGGTTTGGTGG
>CAXUCM010000274.1:0-1308 GCA_964249315.1 uncultured Acetobacteraceae bacterium
CCTTTGGAAACCTCTTTGAAAGCAGATGGATTCTCAAGGCTGAGCCTCGAGCGGGTCCAGGGCAGAGCCCTGGCCTTGAAGGGTCAAGTGCAAGGCAGGTTGATATAAGGCCAGGGTTTCGCCCAACTGCTTACCGGAGAGGTTCACTTCGGGTTTCAGATCATAACAGCCCTGCGGATTCTGTTTGAAGTTTTGCGATGACGCGTCCACGGTCCGCGTCATGTCACGGTTCCTGCGCGTCATACCGGATGGTGAGGATCGCGAGCGGGTCTCCTGTCTCGATTGCGGGCACGTGTTCTACGAGAACCCGAAGATCATCGTCGGCTCGGTGGTCGGGCATGCGGGCCGCATCCTGATGTGCCGGCGCGCGATCGAGCCGCGTCGCGGCTTCTGGACCCTTCCCGCGGGCTATCTCGAGCTGCATGAGACGCCGGCGGAAGGCGCCGCCCGCGAGGCGCTGGAGGAAGCCGGCGCCCGCATCGTCATCGACGGCATCCTGGCGGTCTACAGCATCAGCCGCATTGCCCAGGTGCAGATCATCCATCGCGCCGGCTTCGCCGATCCGGCTCGTCCGCTCATCGAGGCGGGGGCGGAGAGCCTCGAGGTCGGCCTGTTCGGCCCCGATGAGATCCCCTACGACGAGATCGCCTTTCCGACGGTGCGTTGGGCGATCGATGCCTATCGACGCGTCGGCGACGGGAAGCTGGGAGCACCCGCCGGCAATCCGCCGGAGGATCCACGCGGCGTGGCCATGCCGCCCGGAGGGGGATGATCGTGGAACGACACGTGGCTTGCCTGGCGGCCGGCGCCGCCCTCATCGCAGCCTTGCTGCCGCTTACGGCGCGTGCCGATCCGGCGCCGTCGCCGGCGACGGCGATCGCCATCCCGATCGACGACCTCTCGATCGGCCGTCCGGTGGTGATGCAGGCGCATGCCGAGACGCTGCGCCCCGCCCCCCTGCCCGATCCGGACGTCAGCGCGCCGGGACCGAGCAGCGAGGCGCTTGCAGCGCAGGCCGATCCCAGCCTGCAGCCGGGCATCTTCAATCCGCAGGCGCATTTCGCCGGCGACGGCTACGCGCCCGGCTCCAGCGTCGAGACCGACCACGACCACCGGCACTCGACCGGCGGCGGCATGAACCTGTCGATCCCGATGCCGTAGGCTCGCCTCAGAGCCCCGTCGGCACTACGCCGTCTCCGCCGCGTCCGGACGCTGCAGCCGGACGGTGTCGCCGACCAGTCCGCGGGCGAACTCGTCGGCCAGGAACGGACGCAGACCGGCCTCCAGCTCCACCCGCACGTCGATGTT
>CAXUCM010000274.1:1318-5185 GCA_964249315.1 uncultured Acetobacteraceae bacterium
GACGCAGGTCCTCCGCCCTTTCGCCGACGCCGACCGCATGCACCGGCAGGCCGAAGGCCTCGGCCAGCGCCACCACGATGCCGCCCCGGGCACTGCCGTCGAGCTTGGTCACCACCAGGCCGCTGACGCTGACCATCTCCTTGAAGACGCGCACCTGCTCGATCGCGTTCTGCCCGGTGGTGGCGTCGAGCACCAGCAGCACCGAGTGCGGCGCGCTCGCGTCGAACTTGCGCAGCACCCGGATGATCTTGGCGAGCTCCTCCATCAGCGCGCCCTTGTTGTGCAGTCGGCCGGCGGTGTCGATCAGCAGCAGGTCCGCACCCTGTTCGCGGGCGCGGGCGAAGGCCTCGTAGGCGAGCCCGGCGGCATCCGCGTTCGGCGGCCCCGCGATCACCGGCGCGCCGACCCGCTCGCCCCAGATCTGCAGCTGCTCGACGGCAGCGGCGCGGAAGGTGTCGCCCGCCACCAGCACCGGCCGCAGTCCGTCGCGGCCGTATTGCAGCGCCATCTTGCCGATGGTGGTGGTCTTGCCGGTGCCGTTGACGCCGACCACCAGCACTACGTGCGGACGCAGGGCGGGGTCGGGCACGAACGGCAGCGCCACCGGTTCCAGCACCCGGGCGATCTCGGCGGACAGGGCGATGCGCACCTCCTCATCGGTGACCTCCTTGCCGAAGCGGGTGCGGCGGAACTCGTCGATCACCCGGCCGGCGACGGCCGGGCCGAGATCGGCCGCGATCAGCAGCTCCTCCAGCTCGTCCAGCGCCGCCTCGTCGAGCCGGCGCCGGCTGAACACGGCGGTGATGCCGCCAAGCTTCTGGGTGCTGCGTGACAGCCCCTCCTTAAGCCGGCTGAAGAAACCCAACGCCATTCAGATCCGCTCCGCCAGCAGCCCGGCACGGTCGGCCGCCACGACCCGGGCGCGGACCAGCTGCCCCGGCGCGCCGAGGGAAGCACCCGCCGCCCGCACCGGCGCGAAATGCTCCGAATGCCCGCGCGCAGCACTTTCCAGCACCACCTCCACCGTGCGTCCGACCAGGCTCGCCTGGAAGCTGTCCGCCGCATCCTGCCCGGCCTCGCGCAGCAGCGTGGCACGCCGGCGGCGCAGCGCCATGGGCAGCGCCGGCATCCGTGCCGCCGGGGTGCCCGGCCGCTCGCTGTACGGGAACACGTGCAGCCAGGGCAGCGCATGCGTGCGCACGAACGCCAGCGTCGTCTCGAACAGCGCGTCGGTCTCGGTCGGAAAGCCCGCGATCAGGTCGGCGCCGATGGCGATGTCGGGACGCAGCGTCCGCGCCCGCTCGATCACCCGCGCGACGTCGCCTGCCAGGTGGCGCCGCTTCATGCGCTTGAGGATCAGGTCGGAAGCCGCCTGCAGCGAGAGATGCAGATGCGGCATCAGCCGCGGCTCGTGCTCGAGCAGGCGCCAGAGCTCGTCGTCGATCTCGACCGGATCGAGCGAGGACAGGCGCAGCCGCGGCAGCCCGGGCACCAGCGCCAGCAGCCGTCGCACCAGCTGGCCCAGCGCCGGACGGCCCGGCAGGTCGGCGCCGTAGGCGGTGACGTCGACGCCGGTGAGCACGATCTCGGCGTAGCCGGCCCGGCTCAGCGCCCGCGCCTGCTCGACCACCGCGCCGACCGGCACCGAGCGGCTCGGGCCGCGGCCGAACGGGATGATGCAGAAGCTGCAGCGATGGTCGCAGCCCTGCTGCACCTGCAGGAAGGCGCGCGCACGTCCGGAGAACTCGGTGAGCAGGTGCGCCGCCGTCTGGCGCGCGCCCATGATGTCCGACACCGCGTCGCCCGAGGCGAGGGCAGCGGCCGACCAGCTCGCCGCCTCGAGCTTCTCCTGGTTGCCGAGCACCCGGGTGACGCCGGGCAGGCCGCGCCAGCGTGCGGGGTCGATCTGCGCGGCGCAGCCGGTGACGACGATGGCAGCACCGGGCTTTTCGCGATGGGCGCGCCGGATCGCCTGGCGCGCCTGGCGCTCGGCCTCGCCGGTGACCGCGCAGGTGTTGACGACGACCAGCGCGCCGCCGGCGGCCGATGCTGCGTGGTCGCGGATGACCTCGCCCTCGTAGCGGTTCAACCGGCAGCCGAAGCTGAGGATCTCGGGCGCGACGCTCACGGGTCGAGCCGGATGCGGCCGGTGAACTCGGTGACCGCGGGGCCCGCGAGCAGCACGTGCCCGTCGGCACGCCAGGCGACCTGGAGCAGGCCGCCCGGCATCGCGACCGCACAGTCGCGACCGACCAGGCCGCGCCGGTGCGCGTTCACCACCGCGGCACAGGCGCCGGAGCCGCAGGCCAGCGTCGCCCCGGCGCCGCGCTCCCAGACCACCAGCCGGATGCGCCCGGGCGAGACGATCTCGACGAAGCCGATATTCGCGCCTTCGGGGAACAGCGGATGCCGCTCCAGCGCAGCACCCCGCCCCGCGGTGTCGACCTGGTCGAGATCCTCGACGAACAGGGTGGCGTGCGGATTGCCCATCGAGCAGGCGGCCGGATCGCCGGGAAGGCCGAGATGCAGCGTGTCGCGCGGCTCGGATAGCGGCACCTCGCGCCAGTCGAGCCGCGCCGGGCCGAGATCGACCCGCACCTGGTCGGCGCCGAGGATCTCCGCCGGCAACGGGCCGGCCGGGCCGCGCAGCCGGACCTGGCCGCGCCCGGTCGCGGCCGCGACCAGCGACGCGGCACAGCGGGTGCCGTTGCCGCAGGCGCCGGCCTCGCTGCCGTCCTGGTTGAAGAAGCGCACGAAGGCATCGGTATCCGGCGCGTCGGACGGCTGCAGCAGCACGAGCTGGTCGCAGCCGACGCCGAGCCTGCGGTCGGCGAGCCGCGCCAGCTGCGTCGTCGTCAGCCCGAGCGGGCGCACGCGCTCGTCAAGCACCACGAAGTCGTTGCCGGCGCCGTGCATCTTGGTGAAGTCGACTTCCATGCGCGACCTTATAGGGCAACGCCGCTGCCGGCGCGAATGCTTGCATCGGTCTTGAGCTGAAGCATTCCGAGTTACGGTCGGAAGAGATGACGATGTTGTGCCAGGTGTCGATGAAAATGAAAGACGAGAACGGGCGTTACCGGCTCTAATTGCGTATTCAGAGTTCAACGACAGGAATACATCCAACGCTCATCACATCCGCAACGGCGGGAACTTCTTTGGAAGTCTGAGAACGCATCCTGGTCCGGGGCCTGGCGCCCGGTCGTCTGGTGCAGGAGCCTACCAGATCGTCAAGCCAACCTATGAGGCAGCCGTGAAGAGGGGATCGGTTTACGACTTCTCTGACGCCTCCCAGGATCAAGCAACATGGCGCGTCGCACTTGATCTGGGATGGCAAGCTCAATGCCGCGTTCGCGGCGCTCGACCATACTTGGAGTTCATTGCCAGGCAGCACCGAGCAACACTTCGCCGCCGATGAAGCGACGCAGTATGGTCAGGATCGATCTGCAGACAGGTATCGCCCTTTCGACCGTGACGGAAGGTCAGCATTGATCTTGATCGGCGAGCCGGGTGAGCGTCACGGGCGTTAAAAGGAGCGGCTGACTTCACACGCGCATGACATTCTCGTTGCCGCTCCGTCCATCTCGACAGATTCGATCTACCTGGACAAGGCCGGCTCTGCCCATTGATCCGTTTCGCGCTCAAGCGCCATAGGCCTCGGCATGTGAAACCACCTATCAAGATGAATGGATTCTCAAGGCTGAGCCTTGAGCGGGTCCAGGGCGGAGCCCTGGCCTCTCATAGGTCACAATGAACCGCCATTGGCAAAACGCCAGAAGAGACACTGGCTCACGCGATGCGAGACGCGGCAATTCGAACGAAGCAAGCGGTCAGGCTACCTTGAGAGCGATGTTCCAGCGGGCCGCCAGA
>CAXUCM010000275.1:0-5172 GCA_964249315.1 uncultured Acetobacteraceae bacterium
CTGCTAGAGCGTTTTCCGTTCGCGTTCGCTCACGGAACCCGCTCCAGCTCGTTGTCTTGGCGAGCATCTTTATCCGATCAGATGATGCTCTAGGGCCGTCCGGCGCGATGATACGGGTGGCCGGCCGTGATCATGCGGGCGCGATAGAGCTGCTCGATCAGCAGCACGCGCGCCAGCATGTGCGGCCAGGTCAACGGGCCGAGCGAGATCGTCGCCTCGGCGCGCGCGATCACCGATCCGTCGAGACCTTCGGCGCCGCCGATGGCAAAGCAGAGCGGTCGCGCCCGGCCGAGCCAGTCCTCCAGCGCGAGCGCCAAAGCGGCGCTGGAGCGAGCGACGCCGCCCTCGTCGAGCGCCACCAGGAACGCCTGCGCCGGCAGCGCGTCGATCAGGCCTTGCGCCTCGCGCCGCTTGATCTCGGCGGCGCTGCCGCGCGCCTCGGCGAGCTCGGTCAGCGCGAGCGCGGGGCGCAGGCGCTTGGCATAGCGGTCGAACAGTTCGGCTTCCGGACCCTGGCCGGCACGGCCGATCGCGAGCAGACGCATAGGGACACCGAGGGTTAAGGTTGGGGCTCCGCCCCAAACCCCGCCAAAGGCTCGCCTTTGGAAACCTATCCTAAATGGATTCTCAAGGCTCGGCCTTGAGCGATCGAGCCGCGAAGCGGATCGATGGGCAGAGCCCTGGCCTTGATCTGTCAGACCTGGGTCACGTCGCGCGGCTCCTGCGGCAGTTCATCCAGGTCCGCCCCCCACATGCGCTCCAGCGCATACAGCGCGCGCGCCTCGCGCTTGAACAGGTGCACGATGATGTCGCCGGCATCGATCAGCACCCAGTCCGAGCCGCCGGCCCCCTCGATCAGCACGCGCTTGAGCCCGGCTGCCTCGAGCTTCTCCTCGAGATGGGTCGCCATCGCGCTGATCTGTCGGTCGGCGAGCCCGGTCGCGATCACCATGCGGTCGGCGAACGAGGCGCGGCCGGTAAGGTCGAGCACGACGATGTCCTCGGCCTTGTCGTCTTCCAGGCTGTCGGTGATGATGCCGGTGCAGCGCTGCAGCAGCTCCGGCTCGGCCGGCGTGCGGCCGGCGATCCGCGTGCGTGGCCCCGCCGCCGCGGCCTTCTTGCGCGGCGTGCCGGGTGCCCGCGCGGCTTCCGCGAGACGGCTCAGCGTCTGTCCCGGTACCTTGCGGGCGAGGGACTTGCCGGGTTCGACGGGGGGCTTCCTGGCGATGGTCTCAGTCTCCTGACGCACGCAATGCGGTTGCCGATATATCGTTCTGCGGCGCCGGCAGGAAGATCCAGGACGGGCTTGTGCGACATGCCAGCAGCGAGGCCTCCCGGGCCGGCCGGCGCGCGTGCTTCAGACGCGTCGCGGCCTGTCCCGCCAGAGCGGCACGATTGTAGGTGGGCCGCGGCAGCACCGCAAACGGCACCAGCCGGACGATGCGTCGCCAGCGTCGCCAGCGCGGCAGCTCGGCCAGGCCATCCGCTCCCATCAGCCAGACGAAGCAGGCTTTCGGGAAGCGCCGGAGCAGGGTCGCCAGCGTATCGACGGTGTAGCGGGTGTGCAGCCGGTGCTCGATGTCGGTGGCGATGATTCGGCGTCCGTCCGCGATCCGCTGCGCGCCCGCCAGCCGCTCGGCGAGCGGCGCCATCCCGGCCACCGGCTTCAGCGGATTGCCCGGCGAGACCAGCAGCCAGACCTGGTCGAGCTCGAGTTGCGACAGCGCACGACGGGCAAGCTGCAGGTGACCCTGATGCGCCGGATTGAACGATCCGCCGAGCAGGCCGATACGCATCCGCCTGCGATCGCCGGTCGGCGGCAGGCGCCGCGGCCGGTTCAGGGCCGGGTCTGCCCGCTCCCGACCACCTCCGTGCGAAAGCAGGTCAGCTGCTCGAGGCCGACCGGCCCGCGCGCATGCATCCGGCCGGTGGCGATGCCGATCTCGGCGCCGAAGCCGAACTCGCCGCCGTCGCAGAACTGGGTCGAGGCGTTCCACATCACCACCGCACTGTCGGCCCCGTCGAGGAAACGGCGCGCCGCTGCCGCGTCCTCGGTGACGATCGCCTCGGTATGCGAGCTGCCGTGGCGGGCGATATGCGCGAGCGCGCCCGCGACGCCGTCGACCACGGCGACGGAAAGCACGGCGTCGAGCCACTCGGTGTGGAAATCGTCGTCGGTCGCCGCCGGCAGGTCCGGCACGATCGCGCGCGCGGCGGCATCGGCACGGAAGTCGCAGCCGAGCGCGCGCAGGTCGGCCACGATCGGCGGCAGCAGCGCCGCGGCGCAGGCGGCGTCGATCAGCAGCGTCTCCGTGGCGCCGCAGATGCCGGGGCGCCGCATCTTGGCGTTGGCGAGGATGGCGCGCGCCATCGCGGCATCGGCGTGCGCATCGACGTAGGTGTGGCAGAGCCCCTCGGCATGCGCGAGCACCGGCACCCGCGCCTCGCGCTGCACCCGCTGGACCAGCGACCTGCCGCCGCGCGGGATGATCAGGTCGATCGCGCCGGCCGCGCCGAGCATGGCGGCGACGTGGGCGCGGTCGGCATCGGGGGCGATCTGCACGCAGGCCGGCGGCAGGCCGGCCTGGCGCAGCCCGTCGCCGATCGCCGCCTGGATCGCGCGCGCGCTGTGCAGGCTCTCGGAGCCGCCGCGCAGGATCACCGCGTTGCCGGATTTCAGGCACAGCGACGCCGCATCGGCGCCGACATTCGGCCGGCTCTCGTAGATCATGCCGATCACCCCGATCGGGGTCGCCACGCGTCGCAGCCGCAGGCCGTTCGGCCGGGTCCATTCGGCCAGCGTGCGGCCGAGCGGATCGTCCAGGGCCGCCACCGCTTCCAGCCCTGCCGCCATCGCCTCGATGCGCGCCGGAGCCAGCGTCAGCCGGTCGCGGAACGCAGCACCCGCAGTCGAGCCGGCGAGGTCGCGGGCGTTGGCCGAGAGGATCGCCGGCGCGCTCCGTCGCATCGCCGACGCGGCGGCGGCGAGTGCTGCGTCGCGCGCGGCCCGGCTCGAGCGCGCGAGCTGGCGGGAGGCCGCGCGTGCCTCGACGGCCATGGCGGCGATCGGCTGCGATTGCTGGAGGGCGGCGCTCATCACGGATCTCCCGGGTCGCTCGGGGCTTGTTCTTGCGGGCAGCTTCACCGGAGTGCTGACGCACTTGGTTCCGGTGCTGCCCTCAGGCCGCCTGCTTGCTCTTCACCAGCTCGGCCAGGTCGCCGACGTTGGCGAGCCGGTCCACCTCGCGCGAACGCAGCCGGATCCCGAAATGCTGCTCCACGCCGAGGATGATGCTCACCATCTTGATCGAATCCCAGCCCTCGACCTGCTCGGCGCTGGTCTGCGGCGTCAGCACCAGGCCGTCGTCGCCGAACACCTCGTGGAACACTTCGGTCAGCCCCGCATAGATCTCTGCCTCGGTCACGTCGCTATCCCTCGAGGATGGTGATCGCGCCTTCTTGCGCGGTAAATCCGTCCAGCGCCAGCCTGGCCAGATGGCCGCCGTCCGCGCCCGGCGCGAGGGGGGCGAAGCCGAGCTTCTCGTAATGGTCCGCGACCATCGCGTTCTTCGCGGTCGGTCGATACTCGCCGATCAGGGCGGTCGCGCCGAGCGCGCGCGCCTGGGTCCCGACCACGGCCAGCGTCGCCGCCTCGACGCCGCGGCCGAGCACCCGGCAGGACATCAGCCAGGTGTCGATGCGGCAGCCGCGATCCGGCTCGAGCCGGCCGATCACGACGGCGATGATGCCGTTATCGCCGAAGCGGTCGCGCAACCGGAACTGCAGGCCGAACGCGTCCGGATCGTCCATCAGCGCCAGCACCTGCGGCTCGGTCGCGCGTCGCGTGGTCAGGTTGAACTGGTTGGTCTTGTTGATCAGCTGGACGATGCGTCCGAGCCCGACCCGGTCGAAGCGGCGCCAGAGCAGCTGCATCTGCAGCGAGCGCAGGTAGGCCGCCAGGTCGGTGGTGGCGGACTCGAGTGCCGCGCGCTCGCGGTTGGCGGCGTACTGCGCGGTGCGGGCGCGGTCCTCCTCGGTGATCGCCAGGCTCTCGAAGTAGCCGGCGGCGGCGAGGATCCCCGGCATCAGCGCCGGCTCGTCCTGCGGGATCTCCGGCACGGCGACCTCCGGCAGGGCGGCGCGCACCAGGTTGCGCTCGAACGGGTTGTCGTCGAGCAGCACCAGGCTGTCGATGCCGATGTTCAGCGCGGCGGCGATGCGGCGCAGGTTGGTCGCCTTGTCGTCCCAGTTGGCGATGAAGCAGGCGATGTCGCCACGACGCAGCAGCATCTCGGGATGCTGCTCGAAGGGCGCCAGGGCCACGGCCTCGTCGTTCTTCGAGCAGACCGCGAGGATGACGCCGCGCTGCGCCAGCGCCTTCGCATAGGCCTGCACCGCGAGATGCGCCTCGCCGGCGGCGGAGCCCTGGCCGATGGCGATGCCGTCCAGCCCGTCATCGCCGATCACCCCGCCCCAGAGCGTGTTGTCGAGGTCGAGCACCAGGCATTTCGCCGCGCGTCCCTGCAGGGCGGCGACCAGGCGGCCGACCAGATCGCCGTAGCAGGGAGCGGCCACCGGCGTGACCTCCTGCTTGGCGCGATGCCAGAGCACCGGATCGTGCCATTCGGCGATACCATCGTCGGCGGCGGCGTCGTCGATGGCCAGCAGCTGCACGCCGGCGGCGTCGGCATCGTCGCGCAGGGCGGCGTTCAGGCGCGCGATCAGCCGGGATCGCGAGCCGGGCAGACGCTGCTCGTTGGCGCCGAGCAGGGCGGGCAGCACCGGCAGGACGGTCTGCTGGATCACCGCGGCGCCGAGGCGCGTGCGTGCCGTCTGCCAGCACGCGGCGAGGCGGTCGCGCGCGGCGGCGAGTGCCGCCCGTGCCGCCTCGGCATCGGCCATCGGGTCGAGCCCGGCGCTGAGGTGATGCGCATCGAAGGCGAACAGGACGATATCCGGGGCGAAACGATGCAGCGCACTGTCGACGTCGGCCAGTTCCTGGCGATACTGGCCGTACTCGCCTTCATGGACGGTCAGATGGATGTTGCGACGCAGGGCCGCGATCCGGATCGGGGCCGCCAGGTGCGCGGTGGTGGACGAGCCCAGGATCGCGAGCCTGACCGGACGCGTCGACAGTCCGGCGGGCGCTGCCGGGAAGTGGCGACGCAGGAC
>CAXUCM010000276.1:0-5154 GCA_964249315.1 uncultured Acetobacteraceae bacterium
GCAGCACGCGGGCGCGCAGGGAGGGCCGGGCGAAGCGTCGGCGGCGCAGCCGGGCACCGGGCCAGCGCAGCGCCAGCGACAGGCGGATCCAGAGCAGGCGCAGCAGGGTCAGGGCCAGCGTGGTCAGCACGATGCCTTCCAGCAGCCGCCAGGATGGCAGCCGATCCTGGTGCGTCAGGACAATGGCGCGCTCGACGATCTCGGGCAGCTGCAGGCCGAGCAGCAGGAAGATGGTGCCGTTGAACAGGAAGCCGATCAGGCTCCAGGCGACGTCGTGGCCGAGACGGGTATGCGGCCGGGCGCCGTCGCTGCCGAAATGATTGACGGAGATGCCTGCGGCCACGGCAGCGAGGATGCCGGAGCCGCCGAGATGCTCGGCGGCGATGTAGGCGCCGAACGGGAGCAGCGCGATCAGGGTGACCTGGCCCGCGACCTCGTCGAGATCGCGCCGGGTCAGGATCGCGGCGACCCGGATCGCGAGCCAGCCGATGGCGGTGCCGACAGCGACGCCGTCCACCACCATCCAGACGAAGGTCCCGCCGGCGTCGATAATGGAGAAGCCGCCAGCGGTGGCGGCGAGGGCGGCGAACTTGAAGCAGACCAGCCCGGACGCATCGTTGAGCAGCGCCTCGCCGGAGAGGATGTGCAGCATCCGGCGCGGCGCCCGGCTGCCCTGCAGGATCGAGCCGACGGCGATGGGGTCGGTCGGAGACAGCACGGCGGCCAGGGCGAAGGCGGCGGCGAGCGGCATGTGCGGCTCCAGCCAATGGATGAACCAGCCGCCGGCCAGCGTGCTGAACAGCACCAGGCCGATGGCGAGGGCGAGGATGATGCCGCGGAGTTGCCGGAATTCCCGCCGAGGCATCATGTAGGCTTCGGCGAACAGCAGCGGCGGCACGAACAGCAACATGAACAGGTCGGGTTCGAGCTGCAGGTGGAAGCCGGCCAGCGCGATCAGCGCGCCGATGCCGATCTGCAGCAGCGGTCCAGGAATGCGGCTGACCCGGGTGAGCAGGCTGCTGACCGCGGTGGCGGCGAGCAGCAGCAAGGTGACGAGGGCGACGTGCATGGCCTCAGGATAGCAGGGCCGCGTGGTTGCGCCGAGTTCGCGGTTGACGCAGAACGTGGCGATGCCCGAGCTCGTGCTGCATGACAGCCTGACCCGTCGCGACGTCGCCTTCACGCCGCTCGATCCTGGGCATGTGCGGCTCTATTATTGCGGCCCGACGGTGTACGACCTCCCGCATATCGGCAACCTGCGCGCGATGCTGACGGCCGACATCCTCGTGCGGCTGCTGCGCGCGCAGTATCCGCGCGTCACCTACGTGCGCAACATCACCGACGTGGACGACAAGATCAACGCGCGCGCGCAGGCGAGCGGGATCGCGATTGCGGAACTGACCGAACGGACTACGCGCGATTTCCACGCCGACCTGGAAGCGGTCGGCATGCTGCCGCCCGATCTCGAACCGGCCGCGACCCGGCATATCGACGACATGATCGCCTTGATCGAGCGTCTGCTGGGATCCGGACACGCCTATGCGGCGGACGGGCACGTGTTGTTTTCGGTGCGCCATTTCGCCGAGTACGGCCGGCTGTCCGGCCGCAATCCGGACGAGCTGTTGGCCGGGGCGCGGGTCGAGGTCGCGCCGTACAAGCGCGATGCGGGCGATTTCGTGCTGTGGAAGCCGTCCGAGGCGGCGCTGCCGGGTTGGGACAGCCCGTGGGGACGCGGCCGTCCCGGCTGGCACATCGAATGCTCGGCGATGGCGCATCGTTATCTCGGCGAAAGCTTCGACATCCATGGCGGCGGCAGCGACCTGATGTTCCCGCACCATGAGAACGAGCGCGCGCAGAGCCTGTGCGGCTGGCCGGGCAGCGGCTTCGCGCAGGTCTGGCTGCATAATGCGATGCTGCAGGTCGACGGCGAGAAGATGTCCAAGAGTCTGGGCAACTTCTTCACGGTGCGCGAGATCCTGGCCGAGGCGCCAGCCGAGGCGCTGCGGCTGCTGCTGCTCGGCACGCATTACCGTTCGGTGCTGAACTTCACGCGCCAGGATCTCGGCAAGGCCAGGCAGGCGATGGACCGCTTCTACCGGGCGCTCGAGCATGATGACGGCCGCGAGGCGAGGCCGACCGAGCCGTTCCTGCAGGCGTTGTGCAGCGACCTGAACACGCCGCTGGCGATCTCGGTGCTGCACCAGCTCGCGGCGTCGGCGTTCCAGGGCGGCCGTGACGACGCGGCATCGTTGCGTGCCTGCGGCCGGATGATCGGGCTGTTCGCGCGCGAGCCGAGGGAGTGGTTCGAGGCGGGAGCGGATGGCGCGCGCATCGAGGCGCTGATCGCACAGCGGCTGGCGGCACGTCGCGCCCGTGATTTCGCGCAGGCGGATGCGATCCGCGCCGGCCTGGCGGCAGAGGGGATCACGCTCGAGGACACCGCGTCCGGCACCAGCTGGCGACGCAGCCGGTGACCGGTCGCGACGGCGGCGCCGCGCTCGCGCCGGACGGACCCAGCCCGGTGGTGATCCTGGTGCGGCCGCAGCTCGCCGAGAATATCGGGGCGGTGGCCCGGGCGATGGCGAATGGCGGATTGTTCCATTTGCGTCTGGTCGCACCCCGCGACGGCTGGCCGCAGGAGCGGGCCTGGCGCTCGGCCTCGGGTGCTGATCGCCTGCTCGAGGCGGCGACGGTGCATGACGACGTCGCCGCCGCGGTGGCGGACCTGCACCGGGTTTTCGCGACCTGTCCGAGGCCGCGCCACATCGTCAAGACGGTGCTGACCGCCCGCGGCGGTGCGGCGGAGCTGCGCGCGATCGCGGCACGCGGCCTGAGCTGCGGCATCCTGTTCGGACCCGAACGGGCCGGCCTGGACAATGACGACATGGCGCGTTGCGACGCGCTGATCCGCTACCCGCTCAATCCCGCGTTCAGCTCGCTCAACCTGGCCCAGGCGGTGATGATCATGGCCTATGAGTGGTGGCTCGGCGCCGACGACACGCCGACGCGAACGCTGATGACCCACGAGACGCAGATTGCGCGCAAGGGCGAGCTGGACAACTTCCTCGGCCACCTGATCCGAGAGCTCGACGCCAGCGGCTTCCTGCGCAACGCGCCGAAGCGGCAGGGCATGGTGCAGAACCTGCGGCACTTCTTCGAGCGCGGCGAGGTGACGCAACAGGAGCTGCGCACGCTGCACGGGGTGGTGACGGAACTGGCGCTAGGCCGACGCCAGCGGGGACGCGACCTGTAGAGCGTTTTCCGTTCGCGTTCGCTCACGGAACCCGCTCCAGCTCGTTGTTTTGGCGAGCATCTTTATCCAATCAGATGATTCCATCTGATCGGATGATGCTCTAGACGGATTCTCAAGGCTGAGCCTTGAGCGGGTCCAGGGCAGAGCCCTGGCCTCAGCGCATCGCCTCGCCGCGACCGAGGCGCTGGAGGCCGCGGACGATGGCCCAGATGGTCCAGACCAGCCACCAGGCGGCGATCGCCCAGGGGATCACCAGGAGAACCAGGCCGAAGCCGAAGGTGATCGCGCCGAGGGCGACGATGGCGGCGTGCAGGACGAAGATCGCGATCCCGGCGAGGATGCAGTGCCAGAAGATGCGGATCTGCCAGTCCAGGTGCGAGCGGACCAGGCGCGAGGCCCGGCGACGGTTCATGTAGGCCAGCACCACGCCGAGAAACGGGGTGATGCCGGTGAAGAAGCCGGCGATGTAGAGCGCGTAGTTGAGGTTGGCGATGGTGCGGCCGTCATCGGCGGTGCGGGCATAGGGTTCGAAGTCGATCCGGTGGGGTCCGATCGGGCGGTAGCCCATGGTCGTGCGCTCCTGAAGCAGCTTTGGCTGATGGATCCAAGGCAAGCTGCGTGCCAGTGGTTTGCAGGCGGGTGAGCGTCAGCGAGTTGGCAGGTTGCGCCAAGGCTGGGCGGAAATCGTCACGCGATGTTCTCCACGGTCACGCTCCAGGAGGCGTGCCATGACTGGCCCGGCGGGATCAGCATCACGTGCGGCTTGTCGCCGAACTCGCCCTCGAAGCCACGTGGGCTGGCCAGGCCGGACCACGGCTCGACGCACAGGAAGGGCGCGCCCGGCTTCGACCAGAGGCCGAGCTGTGCGAAGCCGCTCCAGGCGATCCGGAGGCCCGCGCCGTCGGCGACGCCGTAGCGGAGCGATCGGCTGAGCGGCGCTTCCAGGATCACGGCGTCGTCGTCGAACAGCTCGGGGCGGAGTGCCAGGTGCCGGCCGCGGATCGGGGTGCGCTCCGGGTCGGGGCGGAGCAGACCATCCTGCACGCGACGGATCGGGCCGGGCTCCTCACGCTCGAAGACGATCGCATGGTCGTTCGGTGCGAGGGCGGGGTCCAGTGGCCAGGCGAAGGCCGGATGCGCGCCAAGCGAGGCGGGCAGCACGTGGGACGCCGGGTTGGAGAGCGTGTAGCCGACGGTCAGGGTGGGGCCGTCGATGCGATACGCGATCTCGAGCCGGAAGGCGAACGGGTAGATCGTCCGGCTTTGCGCATCGTCCTGCAGCATCAGGCGGCATGAGACGGCATCGCGATCGAGGGCGCGGAACGCGCGGTCGCGAGCAAAGCCGTGCTGGGTCATCCTGTAGGAGACGCCCTCATGGAGGAGCGTGTCCCGCGTCAGCCTGCCGACGATCGGGAACAGCACCGGTGCGCGACGCGGCCACTGCGCGCCTGCCTGCCAGAGGATCTCGGTGCCCGCTGGCGTGCGGATCGAGTGCAGCTCGGCGCCGGCGGCGGAGATCACGGCGGTGAGTCCGTCGCCGATGCGGTGCAGATCGCCTTCGACCATGGAGCTGTCATCCTGTCCGAGCGCTCGGCCGATCATAGGGAACAGCCGGTTGCAGACAACCGCAACTTCAAGGCATTCCGGCCGTTACATCTTCGTGTCTTTTCACAATCCTGATCGGAGCACCATGACTATGGCTCGACGTATCGCAC
Source organism: uncultured Acetobacteraceae bacterium (assembly GCA_964249315.1). GTDB lineage: Bacteria > Pseudomonadota > Alphaproteobacteria > Acetobacterales > Acetobacteraceae > Lichenicoccus. The sequence continues at coordinate 4,969 of CAXUCM010000276.1, forward strand.
CCTCGCTGACCGTGGCCGCGCTGGGTGTCGCACTCCTGGGTCTGTCGGCCTGCAACACCATCGCCGGCGCCGGCAAGGATACGAGCGCGCTCGGGCACGATGTTACGTCCGGGGCGACATCGGCGCAGGGCACCAACCACGACAAGACCGGAACCGCGAACAACTAGAGCGTTTTCCGTTCGCGTT
>CAXUCM010000277.1:0-2545 GCA_964249315.1 uncultured Acetobacteraceae bacterium
GGCGCATCCCTCCCCATTAGGCCACCGCCTCGCGAAAGTACATAACACCCTCTAGTCGATCGCGACTTCGCTGCGTCGGGACCGAACCAGCTCTGGGTGGCCGACATCACCTATGTGCCGACGATGAGCGGGTTTCTGTATCTGGCCATCGTGCTGGACGCGTGGAGCCGCAAGGTCGTCGGCTGGCCCATGGCGAACCACCTCCGCGCGAAGGTGGTGCTGGACGCGCTGGAGATGGCGGTTGGCCAGCGACGGCTGAAGGACGTCGTTCACCATAGCGACCAGGGCAGCCAGTATACGTCCGTGGCGTTCGGTAAGCGCTGCGGCGAGGCCAGCGTGCGACCGTCAATTGGATCGATGGGCGACGCCTACGACAACGCCATGGCGAGAGCTTCTTTTCGACGCTGGAAGCTGAGCTGTTGAGCCGCCGCCGGTTCGCGTCCCAGGCCGAAGCGAGGATGGCCTGCTTCAGCTACGTCGAAGGCTGGTACAATCCCGTCAGGCTGCACTCGGCCCTGCGCTACCGTTCCCCCATGGCCTACGAAGCCACCATGCAGGGAACGGAAGCCGACACGTAGTCCCCAAGCCCACAAACCGTCCACGAGATCGGGGCAAATTCAGAGATCCTACGCGATCCACCTCGGGCTAGCGAACACCAATCCTAGCGCGAGATCTGACAGAACCTGCTGGAATACGAGGATGTCCTGCTTTGTCCCGAGACGCTGCAACAGGCCTGCATCGGCGCGCAGGATGCACTCGACCTCCTCGACGGCTTGTGCGCCGTCTATCTGCCGGTCGCGGTACGGGTTCGTTGGCGTTTGCAGTCTCCCGACAGCAACGACGATCTGGTAATTGACGCAGCGGTGAACGGCCTGGCCGACATCATCGCTACCTTCAACCTGCGCGACCTGCACGCCCCGGCCGCACGCTTTGGCATCGCAGTCGAGCCGCCGGCCGACGTCCTGAGGAGGATCAGGTGAGCACCTTTCCCTTCCGCATACCTGAAGGTCTCAAGGCCGCGATCGCTGCCCAGGCCGAGCGTGCGGGCGTGAGCCTGAACCAATACCTTCTTGCCATCGTTGCCACCCAAGCCGGCTCCTAGGCAGAGGCCGAGCGCTACTTCGCGGCGCGTGCGGCACGCTCCAGCCCCACCCAGGCACTGGACATTCTGGCTCGCGCCGGCCAAACCGAGCCTGGCGACGAGTAGCCGCGGGACTTGGCACCGTGAGTGCAGCTTGCTTTATCGACTACTACCGCGTGTCCGCACCGACAAGCAGAGCCGTGTGAATCAGCACCGAAGCGACCCTACACGCCATCATCCACAACGCACTGAGTAATCGTTTGAATTTGTTCTCGATGAGGTATCGATCAACCCAGATCGGGACCTCAACCGACTCGCCGACTTGCTCGGTTGTTTCAAGATGTCGCTCCATTTTCGATGGAGGTCCCACGTCGGTGCTGATCCACAACTAACGTCCATGAGGGGTCGAGGTCGGGCTCGTGTGAGACTGCTTGCGCGGGCAACGCGCCGGATTTCGTGATCTCTGGTTTACCTGTCTTTAACTTTGGGCTGACAAGTGTTGAGTGTCAGCCATTGCTGATCCGCAGCGTCGCGGACAAGGGAGGACAATGCCAACCCCAATTAGGTTCACGCTTCCGGACCCAGATACGCTGAGCCCGTTGCGAGCCTTGCACAGCCTGCGCGAGAAGCATGTGCAAACCCTAGCCAGGACCCTGTCCCAACTGCCGGGGATCTGGTCTTTGGAACGTCAGGAGGGCTACGACGGCGATCTCACCGTGATGCTGATGCCACAGCGACCAGAAGGCGAGAGTTTCATCATCAGTCGAAAAGCGGACGGCTTTCACCTGGGCGCAAGCCAGGAGGATGATTACCGCGAACTCGGCTGCTTTGCTGGGATCGACGAGCTGGTAGCAGTAATGCACGCTAACCTGACCAGGACGATGCGATGCGCCAGGGCGGCTGCAACCCGCATCTGACGGGATCAGGCAATTCAATCACTCGGCGCGGAGCTGCGGCAGCTGGTGGTTCAGGATCTCACCATGATTCGCGTCACGCCACGGACAACTCGAGGGGAACGGAAGGCGGCGTCATCATTGTAGGAGATGATGCCGGGGCTTGGCTCGTCTCCTCACGCAGCATGTAGCCACGACCCCAAACGGTCTCTATTAGATAGCCGCCGCCGGCGCTCTGCAGCTTCTTGCGCAGCTTGCAGATGAAGACGTCGATAATCTTCATATCCGGCTCGTCCAGGCCGCCGTAGAGGTGGCTGAGGAAGGCATCCTTGGTCAGCACCATGCCCTTGCGCAGCACCAGCAGCTCGAGCATGGCGTATTCCTTGCCGGTGAGCTGAACGGGCCTGCCGTCGACGGCAACCTCGTGGCTGTCGAGGTTTAGCTGCAACGGCCCGACGCGCAAGGTGGGCTCGCTGTAGCCCTGGCTGCGGCGCAGGATCGCCTGCATGCGGGCGACAAGCTCGGTCCCGTCGAACGGCCTGGTGATGAAGTCGTCGGCGCCAACGGCGAA
>CAXUCM010000277.1:2555-5153 GCA_964249315.1 uncultured Acetobacteraceae bacterium
GTTGGCGTCCGTGTGGTCGGCGACCATCTTGCTGGCGAAGGCCTTCACCTTGGCAGGTGAGGTGCAGAGGGTCGACATCACCATGACGGGGGTGGACATGCGGGCGGCACGGAGGCGGCGGATCACCTCATGGCCCCCGATATCCGGCAGCATGAGATCCAGCAGGACCAGGTCATAGTCATAGCGGCGAGCCATCTCTAGGACCTCGAAGCCCATGTCGCTATGGTCAACGGTGAAGCCGGCGGAGGTGAGGATCGAGGTTGTTCCCCGAGCAGCCGTGACATCTTTCTCAGCGAGCAGGACGCGCATCTTGCCACCACAACCGGTTCGATAAACAAACGTTACCACCGCAGGTTGTTCTGTGTCGACAACAATCCGCGGCAGCGATGGCTTATTACCCAGAGTTCCTTTCCAACCAGCGACTGGCTGAGCGCAAAGCGGGATAGAGCTCGATTTTGAGGCAGTTTTGACGGGAGGCTTTTCGGCAGCCTTCTCGCATCGCCGTAAAACTGTGCCCCTCTCCATCTACCGCGCTTGCGGACAACGATCGAGACAGTCTCTGCAAGTGACGCCATACTTAATTGTGCGAGATTGGCCAGGGCTTGTTGCACGGTTGCCACTATAGCTATGACGACCGTGCCAAGCACGAGGCGCGCAGGCGGATCAAGGCGCGGGAGGCAAACGCCGTGCTCGAAAGCTGCTGCACAAGCAAGAGCCGGGCATGATGCCAAGGATCGCGGCTGGAGCAGGTAGCGCAGGCACCGGACGCCAAGGCGGTCAGCCGGGAGCTGAAGCACGAGCTTGGCCTGCGCGGGCCTCACAGCCTTTAAGCAGCTGATAAAGGCTCTATCATAAACGCATGACCGAGCAGATCGTCATAACCGAGAAGACCAGCCAGGCGAGGGATATCCGACGCTGTTGGCAGCCACTACGGCACCATCCTCCCGGCAGAAGGCCATCTGTTCGACCTGGTCGAGCCTGAGGACGTGGAACCAGCCTGGAAGCGCTGGAGCCCAATCTTGCTGCGGCCCGATGAGCTCTACGGCACCCGGCCCGCCAGCGGCGGCAACAAGGCGTCCAAGCTCAAGGCGATCCGCGACGCGCTGCGGACGGCAAAGCGGGTTTGGCTCGCGACCGACTGCGACCGCGAGGGTCAGCTGATCGGCCAGGAGATCCTCGAGCACTATGGCTACCGCGGCGAGGTGCGGCGGGTGATGTTCACCGCCCAGGATGCCCGCACCATCCGCGACGCCTTCACCCATGCCAGGCCGAACAGCGACCATGCCGCGCTGTATCAGGCTGCCGTCGCCAGACGGCAGGCGGACCAGATCTACAACTTGTCGTTGACCCGCACCGCGACTGTCACCCTCGCTCGGGGTGCCCGCACGGTCATCGGCGTCGGCCGGGTGAAGACACCGACCCTGGGCATCGTCTGCCGGCGCGAGCTGGAGGTCCGCGACTTCGTGATCTAGCCCTACTTCGAGGTGCTCGCCACCGCGTCTGTCGCCGCCGGGCAGTTCCGGATGCGCTACGCGTCGAAGGAGCGGATCACCGAACGGACCGTGGCCGAGGCGACCGCGGCGATGGCCTCCGGGGCGACTGGCCCGCTATCAGTCAAGGTGGAGGAGAAGCGCCAGGCGCCCCCTCGGCTGCACGACCTGCCCTCGCTGCAGAAGTTGTGCGCCTCGCGGTTCGGCTGGTCGGCGGCCCGCATGCTGGAGGTGGCGCAGGAGCTATATGACGGTCAGGGCAAGAAAATCATCACCTACCCGCGGGCCGAGACCCGCTACCTGCCGGAGAACCTGATCGGTCAAGTGCCGCGCATCGTCGCCGGTCTCAGGGTTGGTCGAAGCTTCGTGCCGATCCCGGTGCCCGACCCACCGTTCGTCCGACACGGCATATCCGGAACCTTCAGCGACAAGGGGCTGTCCGGCGCCAGCCACCATGCGGTGATCCCGAACCACAACACGGTTGAGGGCCTACGAGACGTCTGGCTACGGCTAAGCGCGGACGAGCGCCGGCTGTTCGACGTGATCGCCCGCTCCTACCTGGCGGTGATGATGCCGGACTTCCGCTACCGGCAGACGACGGAGCTGCTGGATGTGCAGGGCCATGCGTTTCGCGCCGCCAAACGCCAGCCGATCGACCTCGGTTGGCGGACCGCCTTTCCCAATTGGCAGCCGGCCGAGGAGAAGGGAGACGAGGCACAGCTACTGCCAGCCCTTCGATCAGGCGAGAGGGTAGCGCTGTCTGATCCGCTGGTGGAGGACAAGGAGACCCGGCCGCCGCCGCGCTACAACGAGGGCACGCTGATCGACGCGATGCAGAACGCCTGGCGCTTCGTGGAGGACGAGGCGCTGCGCGAGCGGCTGAAGGAGGCCAAGGGCATCGGCACGCCGGCCACCCGGGCCGAGATCATCCGCGGGCTCAAGGCGCAGGAGTTCCTGGCGACCCAGGGCAAGAACATCGTGCCGACCGAGCGCGGGCTGGCGCTGTTCGACGTGCTGCGGAAGGCGGATCCGGCGCTGGTCGACCCGGGGGTCACGGCGCAGCTCGAGCGGCTGCTGGACGAGGTGCTGGTCGGTCAGACGGAAATGA
>CAXUCM010000278.1:0-5149 GCA_964249315.1 uncultured Acetobacteraceae bacterium
CGCAACCATGCCGTCGTCCGGTCCCTCGACCTCGCGCATCGCGACCACGACCCAGCCCGCATAGCCGGCTGCGTCCAAGGCGGCGCCGGCGCCCGCGTGGTCGCAGGTCGGGGTGACGAAGGGGCCGAGTTGGGGTTCGGCCATGTGGTAGTGCGCGAGCTGCGGGGCCGCCAACACAATCGCGTCGGCGACGTCGTCGCCGGCGAGGGTGATGCAGGCGGTGTCGAGGTGGGCGCGGATGTGGGCGTGGCCGGTGCGGCGGACGATCTCGACGATTTCGCTCGCGTGGTTGAGGAAGTCCGCACCGTAGATCGTCGGCACCGGTTCCATGCCCAGCGTCAGGCCGCCGGCGGCGGCGAGGTCGCCTAGCGTGCGCAGCCTCTCGGCGCCGCGCAGCATCGCCTCGGCCGGTGCGAGCGTGCCGCGACGGCGGCTGTTCGGGGCGCCGAAGACCGCGACCCTGGCGCCGAGGACGGCGGCGATGCCGGCGACGCGGCGGACGTGCTCGGCCATCGCGGCGAAGGCGGTCGCGTCGCCGAGCAGGGCGGCCTCGGGCTTGAGGTAGAAGATCGCCTGCAGCGAGCTGACCGACAGGCCGGCCTGCGCGCAGCGTTGCCGGAAAGCGGCGAGCTGAGCGTCGGTGAGCTCGTCCCAGGGGGCGATGCGGGTCGGTGCGACCTCGACGCCGCTGGCGCCGAGCGCGGCCAGCCGGTCGAGCACGGCGGGCTCGGCGCGCGCCGGCCAGGCTAGGTTGGAGACGCCGATCGGGCGGAGGCTCATGCGCGCGGCTCGGCGGCGACGAAGCGCGCGATCGCGTCGAGCACCGCCTCGCCGCGCATCAGGTAGGCGCCGCTGCCGCCGAACGCCGACGCGTGCAGGCTGCGCATGTCGTACTGCGCCGCGGGCGCCGCCTCGGCACCGATGCGCAGGTCGGGGAAGCAGCGGGCACGGATCGCCTCCATGCGCAGCGGCTCGGTGGCGAGGTTGAGCCGCGTCACTGGCAGCGCGCGGGCGATGCGCAGATCCTCGCCGAGCCGGTCGAGCGGGTACCACTGGAACGAGGCGTCCGGATGGATCAGCTGGATGCGGTTGTCGTGCATCAGGTCGTAGATCGCGTTCTTCTTCAGCCCCGGACCGAACAGCGCCGGCAGGCGGACGATCTGATGCACCGCGAAGCGCTCGGCGACGAAGCGCTCCAGCATGGCGCGGTTGCGGCCGTAGGCGTGCAGTCGTTCGGGTGCGGGTTCGTCGTCCTCGGTGACGCCGAGCGGCGGGTCGTAGACGTCGATCGTCGAGATCAGCGTGAAGCGCCCGGCGCGCACCCGCTCGAGGTGGCGCATCAGCCCCTCGATGCGGGCGCGATCCTCGTCGGCGTTCTGGTTCGCCCACCATTTCACCGCCGCGACGCCGGCGCAGACCACCTCGTCGAAGGCGCACCCGTCGATCGCGCCGATCGTGGCGGAGTTGAACACTGCGCCGAAGTCGCGCTGCCGCGCCAGGTTGGAGCCGACGAAGCCGGTATGGCCGATCAGGGCGTCTTGCCCGGGCATCCGCGTCAGGACTCCTGTGCCACCAGGCCGCGGCTGGCGATGTCGTGGCGCAGCGGGCTGCTCAGCGGCGCGAAGCCGCGCGACTGCGAGGATTCGATGAAGGAGAGGATCCGCTCCATCGCGAAGAAGATCGTATCGATCTTGCCGGACATGACGTGGAAGGTGCGGCCGCGACGGAACACCGAGCAGGAGCGGTCGTCGAAATTGCCGACCGGCTTGGTCTTGATCGCGAGCTGCGGCCCGACGAAGCGGAAGCTCTCCTTGAAGGTCGGCAGGTAGCGCCCGATCTGCTGTTCCATCGCCGCGGCCTTGGCCTGCACGGTCTCGGAGGAGACGTCGTCGCGCAGGCGCCTCGCCTCGGCGGCCGAGCTGCAGCGGCCGAGCGGCGTGTGCGGCACCGAGGACAGCGTGTAGATCGACGGGTCCTCGGTCGGATAGACCGAGCAGAGCGGGCCGTCGACGAAGGTCACCGCCGGGAACGGCTGGTCGCACTCGTAGTACAGCAGGATGGTGGGCTCGTAGTAGAACGGCATCGGCATGCCGAGATGCAGGCCCCAGCTCGCATCGATCAGCAGGTCGTAGGCGTCGCCGTCGACGCGGACGCAGTCGGCCTCGTTCTCGATGGCGGTGACGCGATGGTTCAGCACCAGGCTGCCGCCGAGCTGCTCGGCGAAGTAGCGGCGCGACTGCTCGATCATCAGCACGCGCTCGTTGGTGAGCATCAGCCCGGCGATCTCGCGGATCGGCACCGAGGTCTCGCCGGTCTCGCGGAAATCGATGCCCGTGGAGGTCATGATCAGCCGGTAGGTGGCGAAGTCGATCAGGCTCTCGGCGCGCGGCACCGCGTAGATGTTCTCGGCGACCTCGCGCGACAGATACGGGTAGCGCTCCATGAAGCGCATGAACCCGTCGCGCGACTGCACGCGGGTGCCGTGATGGCGCGGATAGTGGAAGCCCAGATGCAGGCGGAACTGGTTGTTGCCGGAGGCCTCGTGCAGCGGCCGCGCATGCTGCTCGAACACGGTGACGTCGAAGCCCAGCATCTTCAGCGAGGAGCCGAGATGGCAGCCGTACCAGCCGGCGCCGACGATCGCGACCTTGGAGACCATGCGGGCGTCCCTGCGTTGCCATGGTCATTGTAACGCTAAAATGACGTAGGCGGGAAAGGCCTTATCCGCGTGCGGCGAGCGTCTCGGTCACCAGGGAGCGGAATTGCGACAGGATGCGCGCCTCGTCGACGCGGAAATTGTTGAAGAACGGGTTGCCCGGCGAGACCGGGACCAGGCGCGGCGCCTCGGGATCGTCGACCACGCCGGCCGGGTCGGCGAACAGCAGGGTCGACGGCGCCTCCATGTATTGCGGCGAATCGTAGATGTGCAGGTCGTCACGGTTCATCAGGTTGGCGCGGCTGCTGACCACCAGGCCGGGCTTGTTGCAGACCCAGCGGAACTTGGCCAGGCTGGCACCCCAGATCGACAGGAAGCAGTCGCACTGCATCGCCCAGGCCAGGCTGCTGGGGATGCCCTCGCCGAGCGTGTCGAGCAGGGTGACGTCGAGATCCGCACAGGCGAGGCGGAGCGCGCCCGCGATCTCGCGCTCCGCCTCCAGCGGCGAACGCCTGGCCAGCGACTCGCCGTGGCTTTGGATCACGGCGGTGGCGCCGGGCGGCGCAGGGCCGGTGGCCTCGCGGGCGTTGTGGCCGTCGACCACCAGCGTCGCCCCGGGCCACGTCGCCGCCACCATGCGGATCACGGCGCCGAAGAAGCCGGGCAGGTCGACCAGGGTGCGGTTCTCGACGCGCAGTCCGAGCACGATCACCGGGGCCGCGCGCGCGCGCGACAGCTCGGCGAGCCGCAGCACCTCGGCATAGACCGGATCCATCCGGGTGAGGCGCTGCAGCCGCCGGCGCAGCTCGGCCGAGACGCGCTCGCGGGTGACGCGCACGGCGCAGACGCCCTCCCGATACAGGTACGGGAAGACGTCGCCGCCGTGATCGAGGTCGCGCCGCACGCGCCGGCGCAGCTCGGGGAACAGCGCGTCGATCGCACCCCAAAGCTCGATCCCGCGCCGCGCGCCGGGGACGATCCATTCCGGGATCTGCTCGCCCTGCGCCGAGGTCAGCAGGTATTCCATGCCGGACAGCTCGTTCCAGAGCTGATGGCCGAGATGGGTGCCCGGCTGTCCGCGCATCACGCTGGCCATGCGTCGCGCGCCGCGCACCCAGTACGGCACCAGCAGCGATCCGTTGCGGGTGGCCTGGTTGATGAACCAGCGTGCCAGGTCGGGCGGGAAATACACCTCCAGCAGGTGCCGGCAGCGCGCGTCGCGCACCACCAGCAGGTCGAGATGCGGGATGTAGATGCCGAGCGGCTTGCAGTAATGGTCGGTGGCGACGACGTAGAAGGTCAGTCCCGCGGTCAGGTCGGCGAAGCGATAGGCGAAGCGGAAATCGTCGAAATAGATGCAGCCCTGGCAGCGCAGCGGCCGGCCGTCCACCGGGCTGGGCCAGGACAGCATGCCGTCCCGGGTCGCGGCGACCACCCGGTCCTCGAAGGCGGCGGCCAGACCGGCCTGCAGGTGGGTCCGCTCCAGCAGCACCGGCGCGTCGCCGAAGGGCCCCGCGAACGGCGTGCGCTGGGCGATGTCGGCGACCAGCACCGCGCGCGGCACCGGCAGCACCGCGTCGCCGCAGGATTCCGCGATCTCGATGCGCAGCACGTCGTGGACGCGGACATAGGCCTGCGCCTCGCGCGACAGCACCGGCATCGGCCGCAGCAGGATGTCGACCATCATCCGCCGCAGCAGCGGACCGGATTGGCGGCGTAGCGCCTCGGCCTGCGCGGGCGTGAGGTCGCCGAGCCGGTCGCCGAGCCGGCAGAGCTCGCCGTCGAGCAGCCAGGCCGCGCGCGTGCCGTCGGGGCCGCTGAACTCCAGCACCAGGAACGGGGCGAGGCCGGCATAGAGCAGCTGCGGCGACCAGCCCGGGACGAAGGAGCGGAAGGTCTCGCCGGGAGCGCGAAGCAGCGGTGCGGTGCGCGCATCGGCAAGGCGAAGCTGCAGGACGCCGTCGCGCTGGACCACGGGATCGGTCGTCAGCACGGGCAGTGCGTCCGTCAACTCGCCGGATCCGTCGGGCATCGCCGAGACATGACGGGCGCGGCGTTGCCTGTCAAACCGGCCGCACCGCCGAGCGGATCAAGGCCCGAGGATGAAGTGGTAGGCCTCGCGCATCTGCGACTCCACCGGAACGCCGTTGCGCACCGCCGGCCGGAAATGCCAGCCCGCGATTGCGTCGCGCGCGGCCCGGTCGAGATCGGCATGGCCGGAGCTGCGCTCGAGCTGCACCGTCTCGGCGTGCCCGTCCGGCGCGATCAGCACCGCCAGGTAGACGGTGCCCTGCTCGCCGCGCAGCGCCGCCGATTTCGGATAGCCGGCCGGCTTGTTGACGTAGCGGTCGTCCGGGCTCGCGGCGACGTCGCGAGGGTCGGCCAGCCCCCAGCCCGGCTGGCCGTCGATATCCAGGTTGACCTGCATCTGCGAGACCGGCGGCGATGGCGGTCCGGTGGTGTGCGCGTCGCGGCCCTGATCCTGCTCGCCCG
>CAXUCM010000279.1:0-5137 GCA_964249315.1 uncultured Acetobacteraceae bacterium
GATCTACACCGATGCCGGCAACAACCAGATCTTCACCGGAACCGGCAACGACACCGTCTACTCCGCCGGCACCGACAGCATCATCGCCGGCAGCGGCAGCAACACGGTCGCACTCACCGGCTCCAGCAGCACCGTGTTCGGGGGCTCCGGCTCGCTGCTGCTGGCCGACGCCGGCACCGGCGACATGTTCGTCGGCGGCGCCGGCGCCACGGTCATGTTCGACGGCACCGATGCCACCGACTACCTGGCCGGACCCAGCACCGTCATCGGCGGCGTCAGCGACACCATCAACGCCTCGACCGGCACCGCCCTGATCTTCGGCGGCACCAACTCCGTCGTCAACCAGAGCGGCACCGGCGCGCTCTCCTTCATCGCCAACCCGGGCCTCAACGACACCGTCAACGCCGCCGGTGCGGCCACCGTGTTCGGCGCGAGCAATGCCAACGTCGTCTATACCAGCGCCGCCGGCCTGAGCTACCTGATCGCCGCGACCGGCAACGAGACCCTGAACGCCTCCGGCGCCGCCGGCACGCTGCAGCTGTTCGGCGACGGCAGCGATACCGCGCTGCTCGGCGGCGCCGGCAACGATACGCTGGTCGCCGGCACGGGTGCGACCACCCTGTCCGGCGGCGGCGGCAGCAACCTGTTCGTCTTCTCCGACGGCCAGGCCGGCGGTGCCGACGTGATCACCGATTTCGGCTCCTCCGCCGGCAACATGCTCGGCCTGTTCGGCTACGGCGCCGGAGCGGTGCAGACCGCGCTCGGCGACGCCGTCGATAACGGCCGGGGCGGCTCGATGATCGCGCTGAGCGACAACACCACGATCACCTTCACCGACCTCACCGCCGCCCAGCTCAAGGCGCATGGCGGCCAGATCTTCTCGAGCTAGCTTCCGGCTCGATCGCCGGACGTCTCGGCCTCCAAAACCACAAATGGATTCTCAAGGCTGAGCCTTGAGCGGGTGCAGGGCGGAGCCCTGGCCTTCGCCTGTTTCTTTTCGTAGCCGTCTGCCGCAGCACCGCGACAGTCTGCTACGAAGGCGGCGATGACCGGCACCAGAGACCCGTCCGCGGCGAGCCCGCTCGAGCCCGACCCGACCCGGCTGCGCGAGAGCTACCGCCACAGCCTGCAGTTGCAGGAGATGCGGATCGTCACGCTGCAGGCGGCGCTGGAGGAGCGCTCGATCCGCGTCGAGGGGCTGGAGCGTTCGCTGTCCTGGCGCATCACCGGCCCGATCCGGCTGGCCCGCTCGCTCGCCGCCGGCCGGCTGCCCTCCGGGCTGAAGCTGCGCGACGTCGCCATGCGGGCGCGCGACATCCTCAAGGCCGAGGGCCCCCCCGGCCTGCGGCGCCACCTCGTCCGTCGGCTGCGACGGCGTGCGATCGGCTCGCGCGGCGAGGGTGCGAGGGCCGCGATGCCTGCCGCGCCCGGCGCCGGCCTGGGCCGTTCCATGCTGATCGTGGCGGAACTCAGCGTGCCGCAATGCGCGAAATACCGGGTCTGGCAGAAGCGGGAGATGTTCGGCCGCCTGGGCTGGCCGTGCGTGGTGCTCGACTGGCACGACACCGAGGCGATCCGGTCGGCGCTGCAATGCTGCACCGGGGTGATCTTCTACCGCGTGCCGGGCCGGCCCGCGGTGCTCGACATGATCGCCGAGGCGAAGCGGCTCGGGCTGCGGCCGTTCTGGGAAGTCGACGACCTGATCTTCGACGAGCCGCTCTATCGCCAGAACGGCAACCTCGCCACGCTGATGCCCAGCCTGCGCGACGAGGTGCTGGCCGGCATCGCGCTTTATCGCCAGGCGATGCTGGCCTGCGACCGGGCGATCGCGTCGACCGCCGTGCTGGCAAGCTGCATGCGCGCGGCGGGTATCGCGGAGGTGGCGGTGGTCGAGAACGCGCTCGACGCGGAGACCCTGTCGCTGGCGCAGGCGCTGGGTCGCGATCGCGACGCGCCAAGCCGCGCGCCGATGATCGTCTACGGGTCCGGCACCAAGACCCATGACGCCGATTTTGCCACCGCGACGCCCGCGATCGCCCGGCTGATGCAGGTGCATCCGACGCTGCGGCTGCGCATCATCGGCGACCTCCAGCTCGGTGCCGCGCTGTTTCCGTTCGCCGAACGCATCGAGACCCTGCCGGGGACGAGCTATCGCGCCTACATGAAGCTGCTGGCCGAAGGCGATATCGCGGTGGCGCCGCTCGAGGCGAGCCTGTTCAACGACGCCAAGAGCAACATCAAGTATCAGGAATCGGCGATCCTCGGCATGCCCGTGGTCTGCGCGCCGCGCGCGGGCTTCACCGGCATCGTCGAGCCGGAACGCAACGGCCTGCTCGCCGACGACGAAGCGGAGTGGGAGCGCGCACTCGACCGGCTGATCCGCGACGCCGGGCTGCGCGCGCGTCTCGGCGGGCAGGCAGCGCGGGACGTGCTCGCGCGCTACGCGCCGGCGCGGGTCGCGGCCGAACAGCTCGCGCCGCTGGTCGGGCCGCCCGAGCCGCAAGCGCCCCCTGGAGCGCGCCCGCTGCGCGTGCTGATGGTCAACGTGTTCCTCTGGCCGCGCAGCTTCGGCGGTGCGACCATCGTCGCCGAGGAGCTGGCGCGTCGCCTGCACGGGCGCCTCGACACCGAGATCGCCGTGTTCACCTCGCGCGGCGAGATCGCCGACCGTCCGGAGGCGATGCTGCGCTACGACTGGGACGGCATCCCGGTGTTCGCGACGCCGCTGCCGGAAGGTGTCGACCACGTCGCGAGCTTCGACAATCCCGCCGCGGTGCGACAATTCGGCCTGGTACTCGATGCGGTGCGTCCGGACGTCGTGCATGCGCATTCGGTGCAGGGGCTGGGCGCCGGCCTGTTGCGCCTGTGCCAGGAGCGCGGCATCCCCTACGTCGTCACCCTGCACGATGCCTGGTGGCTCTGCGACCGGCAGTTCATGGTGCGCGGGGACGGCAACTACTGCTTCCAGACCCGGATCGACCTGCATGTCTGCCAGGCCTGCCTGCCCGGCGCGCGCCACCTGCAGGCGCGTGCCGGGATCCTGCGCCAGGTGCTCGATCGCGCCGCGCATCTGCTCTCGCCGAGCGAGTCGCACCGGCAGCTCTATCTCGCCAACGGCATCGACCCGGCCGCGATCAGCGTCAACCGCAACGGCATCCGACGGCCGCAACAAGCGAGGCCGCGACGCCCGCCGGGCAGTCCGCCGCGGTTCGGCTTCGTCGGCGGCAACGAGGCGATCAAGGGCTTCCATCTGCTGCGCGGCGCCTTCGAGCGCATCGAGTCCGACGCCTGGGAGCTGGTGCTGGTCGACAACACGCTGAAGCTCGGTTTCAGCTCGATCGACGTGTCGGCCTGGAAGGTCGCAGGCCGGATCAGCGTCGTTCCCGCCTACGAGCAGGACGGGCTGGACGCGTTCTTCGCCGGCATCGACGTCCTGCTGTTCCCGTCGCAGTGGAAGGAGAGCTACGGCCTGACCGTGCGCGAGGCGCTGGCGCGCGACGTCTGGGTGATCGCCACCGGCCCGGGCGGCCAGGCCGAGGACGTCGTCGACGGCGTCAACGGCAGGCTGATCGCGCTGGACGGGCACCCGGGCGGTCTGATCGAGGCGGTCGAGGAGATCCTGCGCGCGCCCTCGCGCCTGGACGCCTACGTCAACCCGCATCGGCTCGCGCTGGCCGATTACGACCTGCAGGTGCGCCAGCTGCGCGATGTGCTCGGACGCGCCGTGGATCAGGGCAGCAATGCGCGCAGCGCCGCCGCGCGATCCCTGGTGAGCAGCACGTAGAGCAGGCGCATCTGCGGGCTGGTGCCGATCTGCCGCCGCGGCGCAGTGGTGATCCGCTCCTCGATCCAGGCCTGCGGGAAATCGCCGTAGCGGCGCAGCATCTGCGGCCAGCAGCCGAACCACGGCACGCGCGCCGGATTGTCGCGCAACAGCTCCACCTTGATGAACGGAACGCGTCCGCTGCGCAGGACCGTGAGCCAGTCGAGATGCATCGGGTTGGCCGCGATCAGCCGGCGCAACCCGCGCCTGGCGTCCGGCAGGCAGGCGCCCCAGTCGAGGCCCTCGGCGCGGATCGCGGTGCCGATCCCGATCTCGCCGTGCAGGATGATCTCGGCGCGGCTCATCTGCGCGAACGGCAGGTCGAAGATGCGCGCGATCGCCGGACGCGCGAGTGCAGCTTCGGTCAGGCAGAGAAACCAGGACTGCAGATGCCAGGAAATCTCGTGGCTCTCGATCATTCCCCAGACATCGTGGCGCCGGCGCTGCATGGTCTCGAAGATCGGAGCCAGCGCCTGCACCGGACCGAACACGCTGTCGTTGCAGAGCACCACGCTGGAGGCGTCCCTTGCGCAGCCGGCACGAAGCAGATACTGCCAAGCGCCGAAATCGAGACCCTGGTTCACCCGCGTGTGGGCAACGACGCCGAGCCGGTCGAGCTTCCCGCGATCCGCCTCGAGCAGACGCAGGGTGCCGGACAGCGCAATGTGCACGGCGAGTCCGCAGCGCCTGAGCTGGGCGAGGTAGTGCAGCACGGAGGCATGCACGCGCCCGTCCGGCGCGTAGTGCGCGAACAGGCAGACCGGTGCGTTCATCTGCAGCTCGTCGACGGAGATTGCAGCGCTGATCCGACCTGTTGCCGATTGGACGCGGTCTTGCAGAGTATATCTTGCTTTTTGTTCATGCCGGGTTTTCCTGCTGGCGCCCGGAGGCGTCTTTCTGTAAGCCGCGTCCTGTAATGGGCGGCCGACGGATCACGACTCGGGCCCGCGTCTCGTTACCAAGAGTGGGAGCACCCAGACTTCATGAGCAAGGCTTTCATCGCAGGGATCCTGCAGGACTCCATCGAATGCACGGGCGTCGCCGCCAACCAGGCTGCCAGCGACCTGATCATCGCCATCGTGCGTGAGCTGAAGAAGGAGGGCGGTTTCACCCTGCCATCGTTCGGCACCTTCACCGTGCGCAAGACCAAGGCGCGCAAGGCGCTGAACCCGCGCACCGGAGCCCCGGTCAAGGTGAAGGCCGGCAAGACGGTCCGCTTCAAGGCCAGTCCGAACCTGAAGAAGGCGGTCTGACGTTCCAGGAAAGGCCAGGGCTCCGCCCTGGACCCGCTCAAGGCTCAGCCTTGAGAATCCA
>CAXUCM010000280.1:0-5135 GCA_964249315.1 uncultured Acetobacteraceae bacterium
CCATCGCTGGTGGCTGCGTGGCCACCGTCCGCCGGGGCTGCACGACAACCGGTTCGCGTATGCCGCCATCTTCGCCGCCGTCGAACCTGCGACCGGCAACGACTTCTGCCTCGTGCTGCCCTCTGTCTCGACGAACGCCATGAGCGTGTTCCTGCGCGGCTTCTCCAGGCAGCTGGCGCCGGACGTCCACGCAGTGCTGGTGCTCGGCGGCGCCGGCTGGCACGTCGCCGCGGCGCTGCAGGTGCCGGACGTCACCCTCGTGAAGCTGCCGCCCTACGCGCCCGAGCTGAACCCGGTCGAGCGCGTCTGGCTCTACCTCCACGAACGCTTCCTGTCGCATCGTCTGCATGCCGACCAGCAAGCCGTCATGGATGCCGCCTGCAACGCCTGGAACCGCCTCACGCCAGACCGGTTCCGATCCCTTTGCGACCATCCCCGGATCAGACAGGTCGCATCATAGACTCGACGGTATAACACCCTCCAGAGGAGATGAAGCCCCACAGAAGCAACGAATGGAACTTCAGGCTTGAGATTCCCGCACGTTCGAACGTCTTCCCGACAGTGCCGACGAACAGTCCCTACGAAGTTGCACGATTTGTTCACATGAGGACGGTATCCGCCTGCTGATCGTCTTCCGCGCCACCTACAATCCAATGCAGAGTCCGGAAGCCTATTCGAAGCGGATACAGGCTATCTTTGAGAAAGGTGGGTTCTCGAACTTCGTCTCCGGGAAGACGAAAGTCCGGTCGAAAGAGGTGGCAAAACTTGATTTCGACAAGCCATTGGAGACCGAGACGTGGAGCTGCCGTCACTATGTCATGATCGATGGCTCAACGCTCGCGTTCACTCTGGGCTTCGGCACCACGAAGCGGGACGCGATGACCGACTTGTTCGGGCTGATGGCACAAAGCTTCACGGTCGGGAGGGTGTCGAGAAAGATCTGCGAGTATCCGGACGCCGCAGCAGACGTCACGGAAGCCGTTGCCAGAGCACGGTCCGCGCCACTACCCCGTGCGCTCTCGCGTAGGTAGAGGCATTTCATCTCGCAAGCGGCAGGTATTTCGAGTGGTCTGACACCCACGCAACCGACCGTGGCCCGGGTGTGGCTCCGAGACAGAAACAGCGCGCCGGCAGGCGACGCGCATTTGCCAGGAAGCTGCGCCAGCTCCTCCTCGAAACCTTGGAAAGCAAGGTCAATACCGAGCGACGAGACATGTTCGCGGAAGAGCTCCCTTACTTGCTCGATATCTCGATCGTCGCGAGCCGCAATCACAGTACAAGACAAGTCAAGTTTTTCCCTCAGTTATGAGGTCGCTTCCAATCTGTCGTTCGTCGGCCATGAAGGGGAGCAGCGCGTCCGTCAACGCGTCCGGTGCCTCTTCGGCCATGTGGTGGGCACAATCGAGCCCGTGACCGCGTAGCGAGATCGTCCACGGACGCCATATGGCGAGGATGTCGCCGTAAAGCTGGCGCATGTCGTCCCGCTCTGACCAGAGAACCAGCGTCGGACAGGCCACCTGTCGTCCGACGGCGCGGTCGGCCTCGTCGTGCAGACGGTCGATCCCGAGCCCGGCTCGATAATCCTCGACCATCCCGTGTACGATCGCCGGATCATGGATGGCGGCTCGATAGTCCGCGTAGGCGGCTTCACCCATGGTCCCCGGCGAACCGCCATACCAGGTATCCGGATCGGCGAGGATCGCCCACTCAGGCTTGTCCGGTGCCGCATAGAAGAACCAGTGCCACCACTCCCTGGCGAACCGGGCATCGCATCGATCGAGCGCTTCAACGATCGGCACGGCGTCCAGCACCACCAGACGATCGATGGCATCGGGATGGTCCAGGGCAAGCCGGAAGGCGACATAGGCTCCGCGATCATGTCCGACGACGGCAAACCGCGCATGACCAAGCGCTCGCATGAGATCAACGCAGTCGCGAGCCTGCGTGGTCGAGAGTGTCGGCAGGCGTCGAAGATCGGCCGAAGCCACGCAGGTCCGGGCAGACGACGGTATGGGAGCGTGCCAGCAGCGGAGCGACGCGATGTCAGGTGGCGTGCGTGCGCGGGTGACCGTGGAGCAGCAGGACCGGCTTTCCACTGCCACCATGACGAACCCGCAGGGTCGCTTCCGGAAGCTCGATCGTTTCCAGCCGAAGGCCGTCGAACATGACCACATCGCTCCGCAGTGATAGGCTCAGCCCAAGGGCAGAATATATGACCCTTACCCAGGAACGATCATGGACGTGCAACGCATCGCAGCCTTCTCCGACGGACCGCAGGGAGGGAACCCGGCCGGCGTCGTGCTCTGTGACGTTCTCCCCGCACCGGAGAGCCTGCAGGCGGTCGCGGCCGAGATCGGCTACTCGGAGACCGCCTTCGCAGCACCCGTCGGAAAGGCATGGCGGATACGCTACTTCGCTCCCGAGATCGAGGTGCCGTTCTGCGGTCACGCGACCATCGCGCTCGGCGCAGCCCTCGCGCTGGCGCACGGCAACGGCGTCTTCCAGCTGCAACTCAACGAGGCACGGATCACCGTGGAAGGCAGGCGTGAAGGAGCGACGCTGACGGCGGCGCTGCAGACCCCGACCACGCGCAGCACTCCCGCAAGCCGGGGCCTGGTCGACCGCGCGATGGCCCTTTTCTCCTATACCATGGACGATCTGGACCCGCATCTGCCTCCGGCGATCGCTCACGCCGGTGCCCGGCATCTCGTTCTGGCCCTGGGAAGCCGGGAAAGATTGTCGGCGATGCGATACGACCTCGCGGCCGGTCGCGGCCTGATGACGGAGGCCGGCATCGTGACCATCAGCCTCGTCCACGCCGAGACGGCGACCCGTTTCCACGCGCGCAACCCGTTCGCCGCCGGCGGGATCTACGAGGATCCCGCGGCGGGCGCCGCGGCAGGCGCCCTGGCCGGCTATCTGCGCGATCTCGACTGGCCGCATGGCGGCGTCATCGAGATCATCCAGGGTGTGGATATGGGCATGCCGTCACGACTGGATGCCGAGATCACCGCCGAGCCCGGCGCCAGCATCCGCGTCTCAGGAGAAGCACGGTTGATGTGATCTTGAAGAGGATTTCAAAGGCTCCGCCTTTGATCGGGTCCAGGGATGAAATCCCTGGCCTTACTTCGCCTCCCGCCGCCGCTAGAAGCCGAGCGCCTCGGGTCCGAACGAGCAGGGCAGCAGCGCCTCCAGGGTGCTCTGCATCAGCCCGTTGCCATCGCCGTCCACCACGCGGATGACCGCGTCGGGACCGGCGAACTCGCGCAGCTTCTGCCGGCAGCCGCCGCAGGGGGGACAGGGTGCAGCGCCGCCGCCGGCGACGACGATCTCGACGATCCGCCGGCCGCCGGCCAGCACCATCGCCGAGATCGCCCCGGCCTCGGCGCAGACCCCTTGCGGATAGGCCGCATTCTCGACGTTGCAGCCGGCATGGATGCTGCCGTCGTCGCAGCGCAGCGCCGCACCCACCAGGAAGCGCGAGTAGGGCGCATGCGCGTGCCGGCGCGCCGCCACCGCGGCGACGATGAGCGGATCGGTCATGCACGCCAGACTACGCGGCGCCGCCTCGCTTGGACAGCGTGACGGCGGCTCGATATCCTGTCCGTCATGGCATCTACGCTGCTTCACCCGCACTCGACGGAGCTCGACGCCGACCCGACGGTGTCCGAGCTGCTGGCGCGACGACCGCAGCTCTCGATGCAGCTCGCCGGCGGCCTGATGCTCGAGGACGTGCCGCTGCACGCCATCGCCGACGGGCTCGGCACGCCGACCTGGGTGATCAGCGCCGGGACGCTGCGTGCGCGCCATCGCCGGCGGCGTGACGCCCTCGACGAGGCCGGCCTCGACGCCTCGGTGCACTACGCGGTCAAGGCGAACGACCACCTGGCGGTGCTGCGCATCCTCGCGGCGGCGGGCGCCGGCGCGGACGTGGTCAGCGGCGGCGAACTCGCCCGTGCGCAGGCGGCGGGGATCGCAGGAGCGCGGATCGTCTTCTCCGGCGTCGGCAAGTCGGCCGCCGAGCTCCGCCTGGCGCTGGAGCGGGAGGTCGGCCAGATCAACGTCGAGAGCGCCGAAGAGGTCGAGATGCTCTCGGCGCTGGCGCACGGCATGGGACGCCGGGCGCGGATCGCCCTGCGTGTCAACCCGGACGTCGATGCCGCCAGCCACGCCAAGATCACCACCGGCCGCGCCGGCGACAAGTTCGGCATCCCGTATCGCGACGTGGTCGCGCTCTACGCGCACGCGGCGGCGCTGCCGGGGCTGGAGCCGGTCGGCCTCGCCGTGCATATCGGCAGCCAGATCGCCGCGATGGCACCGTTCCGCCGCGCCTATGGCCGCATCGCCGAGCTGGTCGCGGGACTGCGCGCGGCCGGCCACCCGGTCGCCCTGGTCGATTGCGGCGGCGGTCTCGGCATCAGCTACCGCGACGAGACCGAGGGCTCGCCGCGCGCGCTTGCCGGCGCGATCCGCGCCACGCTGGGCGAGCTCGGGCTGCGTCTGGTGGTCGAGCCTGGCCGCTGGCTGGCGGCACCCGCCGGCGTGCTGCTCAGCACCGTGCTGCTGGTCAAGCAGCGCGCGGATGCACCCCCGTGCATCGTGCTCGACAGCGCGATGAACGACCTGCTGCGACCAAGCCTGTATGACGCCTGGCACGGGGTGCTGCCGCTCTGCGCCTCCCGCGCCGTCGGGCCCGCCGGGCTCGCGCAGATCGTGGGCCCGGTCTGCGAGAGTGGCGATAGCTTCGCCGAGACGCGCCACCTGCCGGTGCTGCAGGCCGGCGACCGCGTCGCCCTGCTCGATACCGGTGCCTACGGTGCGGTGATGAGCTCGACCTACAATGCCCGCCCGCTGGCCGCACAGGCCCTGGTGGACGGCGCGCGCTGGGCCACGATCCGGCCGCGCCAGACGGTCGCGGCGCTGTGGCATGACGAGATCGTGCCGGACTGGATCCGGTGACCATGCGCGATACGCTGCGTCGCACACGCAGGCGCGCCGCCTGGCTCGACCGCATCGAGCGCGGCTGGCCGGCGCTGCTGCCGGCGCTGGCGGCATTGTGCGGCTTCGCGGTGCTTGCCGAGTTCGGTCTGCCGCAACTGCTGCCACTCTGGCTGCACCTTGCATTGATGCTGGCG
>CAXUCM010000281.1:0-5106 GCA_964249315.1 uncultured Acetobacteraceae bacterium
GAGCTGAACGTGCGTGCCTATTAAGTGAGCGTCCCGGCTCACTTCCCCGACTTGTATGAGAAACTCGTTGCGGGCATCAAGGTTCCGCGCCCGGGCGCGTTGTTCCTGGTCGGTGCCGGCTTCTGCGGCAAACTCTACGCCGATGCGATCAAGCGCAAGGGCGGCATCGCCGTGGATGTCGGCAGCCTGTTCGACCTGTGGGCCGGACGCTTCACCAGACCCTACATGAACTTCGACGCCATCGTGTCGTATTATCGTGACCGGCTGGACCGGGGCGACACGAAGCCGGGCTGTTTCCATGCCGTCGCCGACTACCACAAGCTCAACAAGGAACCCGCCAGCGAGGAGGCCGTCATCGATGCGGCACTCGCCGACAATCCGAACCTGTTCGAGTTCAATTATCGCAAGATCGCACTGCTGCTGCAGCGCTCCGCGGCGGAGGCCGAATCGTTTGCGCGGGATGCGGCGGAGTTGCGTCAGTTCTCCGGCGCCGCGATCTTCCGGACCGCCAAGCTTTTCCTGATTGCGGGCGAGGAGGGCACCGGACGTGCCCTGCTGCAGCTGGCGTTCAACCGTGATCCCACCTATGAGCCGACCCTGATCGAGCTCGCCAACTTCTACATGGGCGCATCGCGGGAGGTCCCTGCAGACGCCGGCCTCGACTTCCTGGAGACCATCGCCCACGTCGCGAGTCGGACGACGAACGCGTCGCTGCTCGGCCAATACGCACGGCTGCTGGGCGCCAGAGGCGAGTTCCGAGAGGCCATCGCGGCCTCCGATCGGGCCGTCCGCTGCTTCTCGTTCGACAGCCACATCTACACGCAACGCGCCGCCTGGGAGCAGCATCTCGGCGACACGACGACGGCGGCGCGATCCCGCGCCGAGGCGCAGCGTCTCGAGGCGGCGACGCTCGCGTCATGAGGTCGGGGCTCCGCCCCACACCCGGCCGAAGGCTAGCCCTTGAAGGCCTCTCCGAGAGGGATTCTCAAGGCGAGCCTTGAGCGGGTCCAGGGCGGAGCCCTGGCATGGAAGGGTCAGGCGCTCGGCAACGACATCAATTCCAGCGCTTGGCGGAAATCCGCCTCGCCGACCTCGAAATTGATGTTGATGGCGTCGAGCGGTGCTGGACCGAGCACGTAGCCGCAATCCTGCTCCATCGCATCGGCAAGGCCGGATTGCAGGAAGCCCGGGTGGCGCGCGCTGCTGCGCAGGCAGCAGACCTTCGCCCCGGGTCCGGCGAAGACGGAGCTGTGCAGGCCCGATCCGTACTCACCCGCGATCCTGCCGGCCGCCGCGAACCAGGCGACCTGTTCGACGATCGGCAACTGCTCGGGGTAGAGCATCACGTAGCCGGCCTCGACCGCGATCGCCTCGATCGCCTCGCGATTGACGAGCGAGCGGCTGCCCCGATTCGCCTTCGCGCGCGAGACGAAGATCGCCTCTGCGCCTGCGACCGACGGCATGCGCCGCCACGGTTCGCTGCTCGTCACTCGCTGCATCATGAATTCCACCGCGGGCTTGAACAGGCGTGAGGCGCGGCTGCCGGAACGAAGGAAGCTCGGCACGAGCAGTTCGGCGACCTCCACCAGCTCGTCCTGGTCATCGTAGAAGATCAGCTGCTCGCTGCGCAGGCCGACCGCCTCGATCCATTCGTTACCGAACGGGAGGATGTCGCGCGGCACCAAGTAGTTCAGCTGCTCGATATCGTATCCGGTCCGATGCAGGACGTAGAGCTTCGGCAGGATGTCGACGATCCAGTGCCCGTAGATGTCATAGCCGGTGCCGAGCAGGAGCACCGCCTGGTCCACCCGGGAGCGGCGGTAGTCTGCAGTCGGCTTGATGTGGCCGGACTGCATCTGCTCGATGCACCATGGTCGGCTATGGCCGATATAGTTGTTGGCGACAGCCATATCGTCGCGGATCAGGAAGCCTTTGTTGACCACGCCGACGTCGTGCAGGATGAACAGGCCGGTATCCGCCTCGCCGATATGGGCATGGTAGTAGGATAGCAGGGCACCCGGACAATCGCCCAGGATGTAGGTCGGCGCCTTGATCGGCGTGCGCACCCACGGGGTGAAGCCGGTCCAGCTTGCCCAACCGGGCAGAGCGTGAGGCGGGCTCGGCAGCAACTCGTAAAACCCGTCAAGCGTCATGGCAACTCCCGGGTGCGCACGCCGTGATGTTGTGACACCTCGTCAGAGCCAGCACAACCACACGCGCGGGCTGATATCGTCTCCTACCCGGATCGTCCCTCAGCGACTGGACGGACGATACGTTTTATGGATCGGTCTCAACAAGTGGAACGGGATTGCGTCAGCGGACGTCCTGTCCAGGTCAAGGCTGCCGGGCGAAGATCGTCGTGGCGACGAGGTGCGCGACGAGCCGATAACTCTTGCCGGTCAGCAGTTCGTATGTAGGGTTGCGGCGCGGATCGTGCACGTCAAAGCCGTGGATCTCGACGACGATCACCGAGGGTGCGAAGGCGTCCCAGTCGTTCGAGGCGAGGGCCGCGTGATCCAGGCCCTCGATGTCGACGTTCAGCAGATCGATCCGCCGCCCCATCGGCACGTGCGCATGCAGGATGTCTCCGAGCGGCATGACATCGACCATGCGCCGTTCGGTCAGGAAGCCGGCGAGCGCGGGTTGTGCGGCGATCCGCGGATCGAGAGTGTTGAAGGCGCCATGCTCGAACATCGCGGCCTCCAGTTGGCCTCTCGTCCCACCGATGGCAGCGCAGATACTGACGTCGTTCGGCCTGGCGTGACGAAACGCCGCGATCGCACGCTCGTCCATGTCGACATTGATGCCGCTCCATCCATTGAGGAGATGAAGCAGCGCCGTATTCGAAAGCCGGTATGGATGATGGCAGCCGATATCGACGTAGAAGCCATTATGTTGCTGATGGAAGATCCACCAGAGGATCCTGTCCTCACCGAGCTGCGAGAAGGTGATGTCGACCTGCCCGTTCGTCCGAACCCGCCGGGTGATCTCGTCCATCTGCGCGGCAGTGAACTCTTCCATGGTCCCTCGCTTCCGGCGACTTGGTTCAACCGAGATCATGCTGCGATGAAGCGCTCACCGGATGAGACTTTGTTTCATTCGCCAGCGTGATTTCTATCAGCTTTTTGCCGGCCGCGTAAACCTGCTTTGATATTCAAATGAGACACGCTTCAATGCCTCTGATGGCGGGAAGCGTTTGATCTGATGCGTCGACTGAGAAACCTTTGTCTCGTCCTGGTGCTGATCCCCGGCGTCGGGCGTGCGGACGGGCTGACTCCGTCCGCCTTGCAGAAGCTGCTCAGTGCGGCGTCGACGCCGAACATCCTGCAAAATGCTAATCTCGCCGGCGGCAATGCCACCGCCGCGACCGTCCTGACGAATGGCGCTACCACCGCGCAGACGCTTTCGGCAAAGCTCGGCGAGCATGTCAGCGTCGCCGATTTCGGCGCGGTCGGGGGCGCCGTGACCTATTTTCTCGCATCGGCCGCGAACGTTGGCGACCGGAGCATCACCCTTGCCGGCACGACATCGATAAAGCTCGGCGAAATCGTCGACGGCAACGGTGTGACGACCGGAACGACCGTTGCCGCCGTCACCTACACGGCGGCGACCGGGAACACTATCGTCACCTTGTCGTCGCCGCTGTCGGCGGCCAGTCCGGCGGGACAACGATACGATTTCGCGATCCAGGATGACGCGCCGGCCTTCCTGCGTGCCCAGGCTTCCGGCGCACGATATATCGAGGTTCCGGCCGGCACGACTCGGGAATATTATCTAAGCACGTATGTGGGCAATATCCCGGGCTTGGTATGGAAGCTTGACGGCGCCTACTTCGCGCAGAACGGCGGCATCGTCGAAGCGGTCAACCAGGCGCTGAGCCAGACCATGAACGAGGAGGCCCTGTTCAACTCGATGCAGCAGCCCGGCGGCGAGGACACGCTGCTGGTCACCGCCGCGAACCAGCTGACGAACAGCACGCAATCCTATCAGAAGAACGTCGTCCACGTGCAGTTGAACCAGGGAGACACCTCCTTCTACAACTTCCTCGGCGACCCCCAGACCGCCGTCCACGATCTGGTCGGATATTCGGTGCAGGGCCATTGTCCGACGGGCAACCTGAAATGCTCGATGTTCGGCTCCGAGGCGCTGATGACGATGGACCCGTCCTCGGACGGCACGATCACCGGCTACGAGATCGCGATCAGCAACCTGTCGGGAGCCGCGGCTCCGGAGATCGGATCGTGGAACAACAAGAGCGCGATGACGCTGATCAGCAATGGCAGCCCGATGAGTGCTGCCATGTGGGTCAGCGGCGTCGCCTGGCAGACCGGCATCGATCTGTCGAGCTCGATCCTCGGCAAGGCGTGGGCGGTCCGCACCGAGGGTCCCAGGAATGCCAGCGGCATCGCCACCACGCACAGCGACTATGCCTACGTCGATCATGCCGGGAACCTCTTCGCACAGACGGCGCATGTGGTCGGCGGGACGACGACGGGAGACATCGATCCGGTCGGCGGCGTCACGATCGCGAGCGACGTCGCCGGCCGAGTGGCGATCGGCAACGCCATGGCCGCGTCCGGATTGCAGCCGTCGCTGGAGTTCCATGGCGGCGCCGGCGCCGCCACGGACGGCTATACCAGCCGGCTTGTGCAGCTGCCGGCTGGACTGCAAGTCCAGCCGAGCGGCGGCCTGGCGACCGTCACGTTCGCACCGGATCGGTCGACCCGGCTCGGCGGGTTCCTCGTCTACACGCAGGCCACGCTCTCCGCCGCCGCGACCGCCACGACCCTGAGCAGCCATTTCAATACGGTCAGCGCCTGTCCCAGCGGCAGCGCGGTCATGCTGCCTTCCGGCCTGCCGACCGGCGTCGACCTCTACGTCCTGAACCGTTGTGGAGCCGGGTTCACCGTATCTCCGCCGGCCGGCGCCAGCATCGAGAGCAATGCGGTCGGCGCAGGGATCACGATCGCCGCCGGCGCGACGCAGCACTACTACCTGGAAAGCGCGGCCGAATGGAGGCAGTTGCAATAGTCGGCGCTCTGCCCATCGCTGAAAGCAAATGGATTCTCAAGGCTGAGCCTTGAGCGGGTCCAGGGCAGAGCCCTG
>CAXUCM010000282.1:0-5104 GCA_964249315.1 uncultured Acetobacteraceae bacterium
GGGCAGGAGATGTAAACGCGGCAGCGATGCTCTGTTGTTGCTGCTGCTGCTGCTGCTGCTGTTGCTGCTGGTCTCCGCGATGGCTGCGCTCTGCTCCGTTGCGATCGTCGCTGTCCGAGCCGTTGGCGAGCAGAGTAGATGTCGCCAGCGACAGCCCGGCGCTGATCGGCTGCAGCTGCGGCTGGCCTCTGGCTGATGAGAGCGGCTGGTCGGAGGTGACGGCGCTGGCAGTGTGGTGCGGCGGAGCGGCAGCTGCAGCGCGCGCTCACGCTCGAGCCCGGCAGGGCCGCCGCCTGGCTGGCGCTCGGCGGCATCCTCCGCGACCGCGGCGCGGTGCAGCCGGCGCTCGATGCGTTCCGGCAGGCCACGCGGCTGGCGCCGCAGGACCCGCTCGCCTGGCATGCGCTGGCCGCCCTCGCCGCCGCGGCCGGCGCGCTGGAGGAGGCCGAGGCCGCGTTCCGGCGGACGGCCGTGCTGCTGCCGGACGACGCGGCGGCGCAGGCCAACCTCGGCACCGCCCTGTTCGGGCTGGACCGACTCGAGGCGGCGCTGCCTTGCCTGCGGCGCGCGCTGGCGCTGGCGCCCGACGCTCCGCTCACGTTGAGCAGCCTCGGCCTGGTGCTGATCGGCCTCGGCGAGACGATCGACGCCGAACGCATCCTCGCGCGCGCGTCGCGGCTGGACCCGCAGGCGGGTGCGATCGCGGTCAATCACGGCACCGCGCTCGCGGCACTGCAGCGCGCCCCGGACGCCGAGGCGGTGTTCCGCTCGGTGCTGGGGCGCGACCCGAGCCATCGTCAGGCGCGCTTCAACCTGGCCACCCTGCTGCTGGCACGCGGCGCCCGCGGCGAAGGCTGGGCAGCGTTCGAGGCGAGGCTCGGCCTGCTCGGTGGCGAGACCGACGCGTCGCTGCCGCAATGGGACGGATCGCCGCTCGCGGACGGCTGCGTGCTGGTCCGTGCCGAGCAGGGGCTCGGCGACACCATCCAGTTCCTGCGCTGGGTCGAACCGGCGTCGCGACGCGCCCGGATCCGCCTCGAAGTGCCGCCGGCGATGCTGCGGCTGGCGCGAGCCGGCGGCGTGTTCGACCCCGCCCGCGTGCAGGTCGTCGCTCCGGGGGAACCAATTACGGGTTGCGCGGCGCAGGCTCCGCTGCTCAGCCTGCCGCACCGCCTGGGCGACGCGACGATCCCGCCGCTGCGGCTCCGTGCCGACCCGGACGCGACCGCCGCCTGGCGCTCACGCCTGCCACCCGGCGTGCGGGTCGGCCTGGCCTGGGCCGGAGCGGCCGCCTACCGCTTCGACCGCGCGCGCTCGATCCCCCTGGAGCAGCTCGCCCCGCTGCTCGGCGTGCCGGGAGTGGTCTTCGTCACCGTGCGGCCGGGGCCGGACCTGGCATCGGACGACCTCGCCGGGACCGCCTCGCTGATCGCAGCGCTGGACCTGGTGATCAGCGTCGATACCATGATCGCGCACCTGGCCGGCGCGCTCGGCCGTCCGGTCTGGCTGCTCGACCGCTTCGGCGGCGACTGGCGCTGGCAGGCGGGGTTCGATCACGGCCGCGCCTGGTATCCGACGCTGCGCCGCTTCGCGCAGACGCAGGCGCTGCCGCCCTCGCAGGGCTGGACCGAGGTGATCGCCGCTGTGGCCGCAGCGCTGGCTGCAGAAAGTCAAGGCCAGGGCTCCGCCCTGGACCCGCTCAAGGCGAAGCCTTGAGAATCCATTTGTCTTGATAAGATGGTGTCCATACTTCGAAATCTTCGATCGAGCCGCGAAGCGGATCAAAGGCAGAGCCCATCAATCGTTCGGGCCGCTGGTATGACCCATCACCGATCATCGGGGCTGAGCAGTTGCCATTCCGCCCGTGACATGACGAACTCATGTTCATCGCTGTCTGCGCCTTTGAAGTGGTCAGCTCCGACGATGGTCTGCGTGACGCTGAAGCCCAGTCTGTGCAACAAAGAGACTGAAGCTTGATTCCGCGTGTCGACGAAAGCTCGGATGTCTCGGATCCCCGCCCGCGAGAACAGCATTTCCACTGTGAGCCGGACTGCTAAACTGCCGAAACCACGACGCCAATATGCAGGAACGAGTTGGTAGGCAAGCAGAGCGCTGCTGCCTTGGATCGTCGCCTGCGTGCAACCGACGGCGCTTGCGCTCTCGCGGAGCCGAACCATCCAGTTCAGCCAAATCTCGGATCCATCGACCGACCGCCCGACCGCCTGGCGAGCATAGCGGTTTCGAAGAGCTTCCAAGGTTTCGGGTGGCTGATCGGGTAAGAAGAGATAACCAGCCGGATCTGACAGGCCGGGAAACAGCTCCTCTGCATGATCCGGGCCGAGAGGTTCGAAAACAAGTGCTTCCGGGTTCGACACGGCCATAGCGAGCGGAAAGCCTCTAGACCAACGCTGAAGCCACCAGACGTCCGACGCCGGCGAAGGCGGCGTCGAATTGTGCGTCGGTTGGGGTGCCACCTCTCGTGTACGCACAGACGATGATCGGTGTGCCTGGAGCGGGCCAGGAGATTGCAATGTCGCCGGCGGCGTCCCTGTCGTTACGACCGGTCTTGTCTCCGGTCACCCAGTTGCTCGGAAGGCCGGCTCGCAGGCGATTGCCGCCCGTCCGGCACCCAATCAGCCATTCCGCAAGGCGCGCGCGAGATCGCCTGGACAGAACATTCCCGAGAACGAACTTCCGCAGATTGCCTGCCATGGCAGCCGGCGTCGTCGTGTCCTGTAAACCATCAGGCGGTGTACGGTTTAGGAAGGGTTCGAGATGGTCCAGCCGGGTCACCTCGTCACCTACCGTGCGCCAGAAGGATGTCATGGCCGCGGGGCCACCGGCGCGTCTCAACAACAGATTGGTGCAAGCGCTGTCGCTGACCTCGATCGCGGCCTTGCACATGTCTCTCACGGACAGCGCGCCCTTTCCCAAGTTCGCTCTGGCTACAGGTGCCCACAAGTCTCCAACATCGGCTGTGCCGTAATCAATGACGTCTTCCAGATTCTCCTGGCCGCGATCGACTCTTGCAAGGGTGAGCGCCACGAGCGACGCCTTGACTGTGCTGCACATAACGAAGCGATCTTGATCTCGCCAGCCGAAACGAGCGTTCGTTGATATGTTCTCCGCATATATGCCGATATGACCACCGCTGGCTCGTTCATACTCTATGATCGGGTCGAGTGCGCTCGCGCGTGCCAAGGCGGGAGTCGATAGTAGAGCAGGAACCCCGAGCAGGACGGCTCGTCTTTGGAGATCCATGTGAACCCTCCCAAAAGCTCGCTTTCGGAAACCTCGTCATAAGCAAATGGATTCTCAAGGCTGAACCTTAGGCGATCGGGCCGCGAAGCGGATCAATGGGCAGAGCCCTGGCCTTCAGCCGGCGTGATGCACCGCCACCAGCTCGATCTTGAACACCAGCGGCGAGTTGGGCGGGATCGGGCCCTGGCCTTTCGGGCCGTAGCCAAGATTGGCCGGAACGTAGAGCATCCAGATATCGCCCGGACGCATCAGCTTCAGGCCTTCCATCCAGCCCTGGATCAGTCCCGCGAGCGGCATGCGTGCCATGCCGCCCTGCTGCTCGGTGCTGTCGAAGGTGGCGCCGTCCGGCAGCGTGCCGTCATAGTTCAGCACGAGCTCGTCGCCGGGCGCCGGCGGCGTGCCCTTCGGGTCGCCCGATTGCAGGATCTTGTATTCCAGCCCGGAAGGCAGCGTCTTCACGCCCGGCTGTGCCGCGGTGCGCCGCATGAACTCGGCGCCGCTATCGGCGGCGCGGACGTCGGCTGCGGCCAGCTGGGCGAGGCACAGAAGCATCAGGGCAGGGGCTGCATGGCGCAGGCGCATCGGATCTCTCCAGCAGGTGCCGTCTTCGAGCGCGGCGAGCGATACCACCGGTACCCGGAATGGTCTAGGATCAGGGTCTTGCGCCCGGCATGACGCGCGGGCGCCAGCCAGGACCGTGCCTGATGCGCGATCGCGCCGACACCGTACCGCAGCTGGCCGAGGCCAGCATCTGCTCGGGGCGTCTGCGGCCGGGCGCCGCCTTGCCGGGGAAGCCGGATGCGTGATGAGGCCGCGCTCGGCCGGCCCGGTGCCGGCGAGACCGTCCTGATCCTGGCGCCGTCCAGGCAGGAGGCGTGCGAGGTCGCGGCGCTGCTGGCACGGCACGGACTGCCCGGGGTGATCTGCGACGACCTGACGATGCTGGCTGCACGCATCGACGACCGCGTCGGCGCCGTGCTGACCGCCGAGGAGGCGTGGGCGACCGGCGACCCGCGGCCGCTGCTGGCGGCGCTACGGGGGCAGCCGGACTGGTCCGACCTGCCGTTCCTGCTGCTGTCCGACGGGTCTCGGGGCGAACCGCTGCCCGAGGGCGTCACCAACGGGACGCGTCTGGAGCGTCCGCTCCGCCCGGACGCGCTGGCACGCGGGCTCGACCGGGCGCTCGCCTCTCGGCGCCGGCAGTTCCGGGTGCGCGACCGTATCGAGGCGCTGAGCCGGCAGGCCGCGCTGGTCGGTCGCCAGGATGCGCTCGAGGAGAGCCGGGCCTACCTGCGCGACCTGCTCGACTCTGCCCAGGAGGGCTTCTACGCCATCGATCGCGACGGCCGCGCGACGATGTGCAACGCCGCCTTCCTGCGCCTGCTCGGCTTCGCCGGCGAGGACGCCGTGATCGGCGTGACGCTGCACGACGTCATCCACCCTCGTCGCGCGGACGGCTCGGCCTATCCGGCCCGCGACTGCCCGATCCTGCGGACCGCGCGCGAGGGCGTGCCCTGCCAGGTCACCGACGAGATGTTCACCCGCCAGGACGGCAGCCGCTTCCCGGTCGCATACCGCGCGCAGCCGGTCCATCGCGGCGGCGAGCTGGTCGGCGCCGTCTGCACCTTCTCCGACCTGACCGAACAGGTGCGCACGCAGAACGCGCTGCGAGCTGCGAACGAGCGCTTCAACCTGGTGCTGAACGCGGGCGCGATCGTCGGCAGCTGGGTCTGGGAGGTGCAGCCCGATCGCTTCACCGGCGACGAGCGGCTCGCGCAAAGCTTCTCGCTGGAGCCGCAGCGGCTTGCCGACGGCGTCCGGCTGGCCGAGGTGAGAGCGGTGA
>CAXUCM010000283.1:0-2112 GCA_964249315.1 uncultured Acetobacteraceae bacterium
CGCCGGCGCCGGCCGCCTCCGGCCAGGCGCCCGGCGGGCTGTACCGGCAGTGGCTCGGCGCGTCCTCGGGCACGCCGCTGCTGTTCCTGCACGGCTTCGGCGCCGAGCAGGGCAGCTGGCGGCCGCTCGTCGCCGCACTCGCCGGGCGGCAGCGCATCCTGGCCGTCGACCTGCCCGGGCACGGGCGTTCGCCGATCCCGGCCGATGCCGGCCTCACGGCCCTGGTCGAGGCCGTGCAGCGCGTGCTCGACGAGGAAGGAGTCGCCAGCGCGCACCTGGTCGGACACTCGCTCGGCGGCGCGGTAGCACTCGCCCTGGTCGAGGCCGGGTCGATCGAGGTGCGCTCGCTCTGCCTGATCGCCCCGGCCGGACTCGGCCCGGAGATCGACGGGGCGTTCCTGCGCGGCTTCCTCGACGCCGAGCGGGAGGCCAGTCTCGCCCCCTGGCTGCGCCAGCTGTTCGCCGATCCGACCCTGGTCACGCCCGCCCTGGTGCGCGCGACGCTGCGCCCACGCGAGGACGCCGAGCGGCGCGACTACCAGCGCCGGCTGGTCGACCGGCTGTTCCCGGACGGCACCCAGGCGATTGCGCTGGACCACGTGCTGCGGCGCCTGACCGTCCCGACCAAGCTGGTCTGGGGGGAACTGGATGGCATCATCCCGTTCCGCCAGGCCGCGCGGCTACCGCCGCTGATCGCGTTGCACCGGTTCTCCTGCGGCCACGTCCCGCCACTCGAACAGCCGGAGCTGCTCGGCACGCTGATCGAACAGCTCGTGCGCGCCGGCTAAGGCCAGGGCTCTGCCCTGGACCCGCTCAAGGCTTAGCCTTGAGAATCCATTCATGAGGAGGTTTCAGGGGCGTGTTGGCTGCGCCAAGGACGCCTTGACCAAGTGTTGCGCCCAGCGGAACATGCTTCAAGGACAAGGCAACCCTCTTCATCCAGGCAGCGTCGTCGATGAGCTGCTCTCGCGGATCCGTAATGTTCCGCTTGGACCTATCGTCACCCTTCTGGTTCTTTGCCTTGTTTTGATCGTGATCCTAAACTCTCTTGATGGTTGCGATGCTTCTACTTCGACGTTCGGGTTGACCAAGCCGACAATTCAGATCGATGACGCGATGGAACTGGAGCAGGCAACTTCTCAGGAGCGGCTTTACCGCCGCCGTCCGACGTGGGTATCTGATCGCCGTGCTGATGCCAATCGGCACGGGAACTTCCGAGGCTCGTCAAACAAGCCGTCCGGCCTGATGACTTGAAGCTTGCCGAGAGTGAAGCGCGACAAAGGCGAGCTGCACCTTTCTCAGTTGAAGCGAACGTTGCGTGGGTCATCACCTTAGTTCACTGCAGCCTATTGCAGGCTTTGACGGTCGTTGCGATATGATAATCGCACGCTGCAGCTCTGCAGCGTTCAGACGTTCAGAAGCGCTGCCAGGATTGCTTGAGACCGTCTCTGACCGTAGCCGTGGTCGTAGGCACTGGAAGTGACTGCCACCACCATGTCGCGTTCGGGTACGACGTAGATCTTGTTGCCTCCGTTGCCCGAGGCGAAATGCACCGTCAGCGACGTACGTCCGGTCGCCAGGGTCCTCGTGAACCAGAAGTAGCCGTAGGCGTCGGCGTATGGATCGACCGTCCTGATCGCGACACATGGCTTCAGGCTCGCCACGATCCAGTCCTCGTTCACGATGCACCGTCCGTTCCAGCGCCCTCGATCGAGGACCATTTGGCCAATCCGGGACAGGTCACGGGTCGTCATGGAGAGATTGCCCTGGCCCCTCGTATTGCCCACCCGATCGCTGGCCCAGGCGAACCGGTCGATGTCGAGCGGGTTGAACAGTATCCTTCGGGCGAAGTCCGCCTCGTTGTCGTCGACCGCTCGCGCAACCACCAGACCGGCGACGAAGGCCGTGAGGGAGTTGTAGACGTAGACGGAACCGGGTGGGTGGGCGCGAGGGACGCCGACCAGGAACGCGATTGGATTGGATGCCGACAAGAGCTTGTCCTCGTTTCCAGGCGAGGTTGGAACGTCATCGTCGGCGGCAAGCCCGGATCGCATCGTCAGGACGTCGGCGAGTGAAACGTCGCCGATCGCGGCGTTCCACTGGATCAGGTCG
>CAXUCM010000283.1:2122-5098 GCA_964249315.1 uncultured Acetobacteraceae bacterium
CAGTGATGGAGCGGATGTAGCCCTGGCCGATGGCAATCCCGATAAGCAGCGATGTGACGCTCTTTCCAGTTGAGCGGACGTCGTGGAGCGTATTCGGGTCATCACCATTGTAGTGGCGCTCCGCAACGATCTCGCCGTGCAGTCGAACGACCACGCCTTTGAGATCGGGGTGATCGTCCTTGTCCCAGCACGCCAGAACGGTCTGGAAGTCACTCGGCGAAGCTCGAACCGGCTTGGCTTCTCCGGGCCAGGCAAGGGTCGCCCCTCCCAGCAGGACGTTCCGACGCTTCATGACCTATAAATCCAGCTCCTGACACCACGAACTTTGCAGGAACCCCGAAGCACGGAAAGCCCTGCAAGCCGAGTTGTCGGAGGCCCGATCCCCAAAGGCTTGGGGCGTTTTCAAACCATCTTCGCGAGACAAATGGATTCTCAAGGCTGCGCCTTGAGCGGGTCCAGGGCAGAGCCCTGGCCTTACATGGTCATGTTCAAAGGCGGTTGGTAAAATCCGGCGACTCGGGGACTGATAGCGTAGCCCCAGGCCAATGCCGGCATCACCCACCATAGGGCGTGATCGAGAACGGGCGGTCCTGCTTGCCCGTCGCCCAGCCCTTGTTTGGCGTTGCCTGCATGACGAAGCGCAGCGTGCCGCCCTGCATGATCTCGTCGTGGCGCAAATAGCTTCGGGACAGCGGCGCGCCGTCGAGGATCACCTGACCGACATAGGGATGCGCGTCGGACAGCCCTTCGGTGCTGACGGTGAACCGTCTGCCGTTCGGCAAATGCAGGACCCCGCCATCCACGAACGGGCGGCCGATGACGTACTGGTTCGAGCCGGGCGCCACCGGATAGAAGCCCAGGGCGGTAAAGATCATCCAGGCCGACATTTGGCCGAGGTCGTCGTTGCCGACCAGCCCGTCCGGCGCCGGGTGGTACTGGCTGTCGACGATCTGCTTCAGCCGCGCCTGGCCGCGCCAGGCCTGGCCGGCGTACGCATAGAGATAGGCCAGGTGGTGGCTCGGCTCGTTGCCATGCACGTACTGGCCGATCAGGCCGGACATGTCCTCCACCGCGTCGTACTGGTGCGGCGCGATGGAGGCGTCGAACATCCCGTCCAGCTTGGCGACCAGATGATCGTCGCCGCCCAGCAGCCTGATAAGGCCGCCCACATCCTGAGGCTGATACCACGAGTACTGCCACGCGTCGCCCTCGGTGAAGCCGCTACCGGCGCCGGCGCGCGCGGGATCGAAGTTGTCGCGGAACCGGCCGTCGGCGAGCCTCGGTCGCACGAAGCCGATGCCGCGGTCGAACACGTTGCGCCAGTTCCGGGCGCGCCTGTCGAAGGCGTCGGCGATCGCGGCCTGGCCCATCGCGCGTGCGGTGCGCGCGATCGTCCAATCATCGAAGGCGTATTCCATCGTCTTGGACACCGCCTCGTCGTCGTGATCCACCGGGACGAAGCCGAGCCTCATGTAGTCGCCGAGATGGCCGTAGGGCGCGTAGGTGGCGCTGGCGACCATCGCGGCCAGCCCCCGGTTGCGGTCGATGCCGGGAATGCCTTTCAGCATCGCGTCGGCGATCTCCGGCACCGCGTGGTAGCCGATCATGCACCAGGTTTCCTGGCCCTGGAACTGCCAGATCGGCAGGATGCCGAACGGGCTCTCTTCCCGCGAGGCGAGCAGCGAGTCCACCACGTCCACCGTGCGGCGAGCCGGCTGGATCAGCGTCATCAGCGGCTGTTCGGCGCGATAGGTGTCCCACAGCGAGAAGGTGGACACGAAATCGAAGCCGCGCGCCTGATGCACCGCGTTGTCCGGGCCGCGGTAGCGATGGTCCGTGTCCATCGACAGGCTGGGTGCCAGCAGCGCGTGATAGAGCGAGGTCGCCAGCGTGCGGCGCATCGGTGCGGGGGCGGTGAACGCCACCGACGACAGCGCCTGCTGCCATGCGGCGCGGGCGGCGGCGCGCATGTGGTCGAAGTCGAAGCCGGGCACCTCTGCCCGCAGGTTGGCCATCGCGCCGGCCTCGCTGACGGAAGACAACGCCACCTCCACCACGAGCGGCGCGGCGAGCGTGCCGAAATCGACCACGCCGACCAGGCCGCGTCCGGCGATGGCGTCTGCGTCGGCAGGGTCGTTCCCGGGACCTCTGAAGCCATGATACGGCACCGGCTCGGGCTCGCGGTCGAACAGGGCGTGCCCGGTGGGCGCGCGCGAGAAGCGCATGGCGAAGTACAACTGACGGTCGGGCGCCCAGCCGCGGGTCTCGCGGAACCCGGTGATCGTGCCGTCGGGATGCAGCGTCAGCCGCGACCACAAGACCTTGCCGGGATAGTTGTAGATGCTCTGCCGCAGGTCGATCAGCAGGTGCGCGGACCTGCCCTGCGGGAACCGGTAGCGGTGCACGCCGACACGCGGCGTCGCCGTCAGCTCGGCACGCACCCCGGAGTCGGACAGGGTGACGGCGTAGTAGCCCGGCTCGGCGTGCTCGGTGTCGTGGCTGAAGCGAGAGCGGTAGCCGGAACCGGGCTTGTCCGGGTCGCCCGGATCGAGCGACACGGCGCCGGCGATCGGCATCACCAGCACGTCGCCGAGGTCGGAATGTCCCGCGCCGGAGAAGTGGGTATGGGAGAAGCCCTGGATCGTCGGGTCCTCGTAGCGATAGCCGGCGGCATGACTGTAGGAATGGTGGAAGTCGCCGATCCAGGTATCCGGACTGAGCTGGACCATGCCGAATGGAACCGTGGCACCGGGATAGGTGTGGCCGTCCGGCCCGGTGCCGATCATGGGATCGACGTCAGCGAAGGTGGATGATGAATCCGTTGCCGGAACGGCGCGAGACGGGAAGATCGTAGCAAGGACGCCCAGGACGCCGAGGACCGGCATGAACCGGCCGATGGCACGAGTGGGTAGCGTCACATCAAGCCCTTCCGATTTCCGCGCCGACGTTCGACCGGATACGCCGCCACCGCAACAT
>CAXUCM010000284.1:0-5097 GCA_964249315.1 uncultured Acetobacteraceae bacterium
CTGCTGCAGCACCTGCCCGAACTGGCCCCATCGCTGCGTGCGGCGGCGGCACGACGCAACCTGGGCCATCCGGCGCACGGCCTGTCCGCGACCGCGGCGGCCGCACTCGCCGAGGAGGTGCTAGGGGTGCTGCAGGCGCCCGACCTCGCCGGGCTGTTCGGGCCGCGGGCGCTGGCCGAGCAGCCGCTCGCCGGTCTCGTCGACGGCATGGTGGTAACCGGGCAGGTCGATCGGATGCTGGTGTCGGCCGACCGGGTGCTGCTGTGCGACTTCAAGACCGGCCGCGCGGCGCCGTCCTCGCCCGAGCAGGTGCCGGTGCTCTATCTGCGCCAGATGGCGGCGTATCGGGCGCTGCTTCGCGAGCGCTACGCCGATCGTGCGATCAAGTGCCTGCTGGTCTGGACCGAGGGGCCCACGGTGATGCGACTGCCGGGCGATCTGCTCGACGGGCATCGGCCGGGCATCGAGTTCCCACCCAATTCAAGAACGTAATATCTGTTTGCAGGAAACAAACTTTGATTGCGAGGTTTTCACGTTTCTGCTACCACTGGTTGACAAGAACGGCCGCCTGACGCTCACAGCACGGAGCCTTCCACATGTCCGGCACCTACACGAACGCGAACGGGGTCAGCTACGCCTATACCGCGCCGACCGCGACGGCCGCCGGCAGCCTCACGGTCTCGGGTCCGGGCCTGACCTCGACGACCTATACCATCCCGTTCCTCTCGGGTGACGTGCAGACCAGCGCCGGCACGACGACGATCGGCGCGGGCACCGCCACCAGAAACTACTTCGACGTGCCGACGGTGACGCAGACCTACAGCATCACCGGCAACTCGAGCGCCACCACCACCATCCATGTCGGCGGCACCGCGACCATCAATAACGGCGTCGCCGGCCTGACCGGCCTGATCATGGACGTCGATGGCGGCAGCGATACGTACTCGACGACGGGAAGCGGCGCCGTCACCGTCAACCTCGTCGATCACGGCAGCTTCCTGATCGGCTCGACGCAGCTTTCCGCGCTGTCCGGATCGGCGGTCGATTACGGCGTCGGCGGCGGCACCTTCGTCATCAACGCCGCCTCGAGCTTCGTCACCTTCAGCGGCGTCTCGATCAACGGCTTCAGCACCGCCGCCGACCTGATCGACGACAAGGCGATCGGCTTCGCCGGTCTCACCGGCTACAAGATCGCCACCTCCGGCAGCAGCGAGACGATCAGCTTCCTCGACGGCACGGTCACCGAAGGCTCGGTCGTCGTCGCCGGCACCGGCCTCGCCAACGGCACCTTCACCGACGCGCAGAGCGGACCGCTCACCGTCGCCAACGACGGCGCCGGCGGCCTGCTGTTCAACCCGAACACCTGCTTCCTGCGGGGCAGCCGCATCGCCACTCCGGACGGGGAGGTGCCGGTGGAGCAGCTCGCCGTCGGCGACGACGTCTCGATACGGATCGACGGCGCGACCGTATCGCGCCCGGTGATCTGGGTCGGCCGACGCAGCGTCGAAGTGAGCCGGATCGCGGGCAGCCTCGACGCCTATCCGGTGCGCATCCGCGCCCACGCGTTCGCCGATCAGGTGCCGCGACGCGACCTGCTCGTCACCGCCGAGCACTGCGTCCTCGTCGATGGCAGGCTGGTGCCGGCGCGCATGCTGGTCAACGGCGGCTCGATCCTCGTCGACACCTCGATCCGGCGGTACGAATATTTTCACGTCGAGCTCGAGCGGCATGCCATCCTGCTCGCCGAAGGCCTCGAGACCGAGAGCTACATGGACACCGGCAACCGCGGCAACTTCGCCAACGCGATACCGGTCTCGGCGTCACCCGATTTCACGGTCCGCCCGTCGCATCGGAGCTGGGCGGTCGATGCCGCCGCACCGCTCGCGGTCGACCGCGCGACGGTGCAGCCGATCTGGCAGCGCCTGGCACGGCGTGCGGCCCAGCTTGGCCAGCCCGGCGCCGGCCCGGCCGCACTGCTCGACGACCCGGACCTGCAACTGATGACCGAGACCGGACTGCAGATCCGGCCGACCCTGTTCGACGGCCGCTCCTACGCCTTCGTCGTGCCGGCGGGCGTGCGCTCGCTGCGTCTGTGCTCGCGCACCGCGCGTCCTTCCGAGACGATCGGGCCGTTCGTGGACGACCGGCGCGAACTCGGCGTGCTGGTCGGGCGCATCGGCCTCGGCATCGGTCGGCGCCGGATCGCGCTCGAGGCGCACCTGTCGCCGGCGGCCCTGGACGGCTGGCACGGCGTCGAGGCCGGATCACCGTACCGCTGGACCCGCGGCCATGCCGCCCTCCCGCTCGAGCCGTCGATGCTCGGCGACGAGCCCGCCTTTCTCGATATCGAGGTGATGCATGCCGGCCCGTACCTGGCGCCGGCGCCGGCCGCCGCCCTGGCTGCCTGAGCCGCCAGCGGCCGCACCGGCTTGATCACGCGCCGGGCTGTTGCCATGTTCGACGCTGACAGGACGCCGAACTCGGCGTCGAGGAGAGTCGGATGAGCGAGCATACGGTTGCGGTGACCGACGACAGCTTTGCGACGGACGTGCTGCAGGCGAAGGGCGTGGTCCTGGTCGATTTCTGGGCGGAGTGGTGCGGTCCGTGCAAGATGATCGCGCCGGCGCTCGAGGAGATCGGGGCCGAGTTCAAGGGGCAGCTGACGGTCGCCAAGGTGAACATCGACGATAATCCGATGACGCCGAACACCTACGCGGTTCGCGGCATCCCGACGATGATCCTGTTCAAGGACGGCAAGCCGGCGGCGACCAAGGTGGGAGCGCTGCCGAAGAGCCAGCTCAAGGAATGGGTGCGCGCCAGCCTCGGCTGAGAAAGGCCAGGGCTCTGCCCATTGATCCGCTTCGCGGCTCAATCGCTCAAGGCTCAGCCTTGAGAATCCGTTTTAGGCCCAGCCGACGCGCGAGACCTCCGCGCGGGCCAGGGCTTCGGGAAGGGCCGGCGAGAGGAGCGTGCGTAGTTCCGCCTCGTGCGCGTAGTCCGGCATCAGCCGCGTCAGCGCGGGACTCCGCGACGTGGCGGGGTGGAAGTAGATCTCGCTCAGGCCGGGGGGTAGGTGGGCCGCCAGGGCGCATACGCGCTCGGTCGTCATCGCTCCGCTCCATGCCAGGCCGAAACAGCAATCGTTGACGCGCAGGCCGGCGCGACGGGCCTGATGCCGGAGCAGGCTCGTCCAGCCGCGCAGGGCGGCCGCGGCGGCCGTGTCCCGCGTCGCATCGGCAGCGCGGAGCGGCGAGGCCGGCTCGTAGGGCACGCGGACCGCCGGCAGGCCGTGCCGCAGGCCGGTGTCGATCAGCAGGCGCCCGACGGTCGGATGCAGGTGCATGTGCTTGTGCGCGTTGGCATGGTCGAGCCGCAGGCCGGTCGCGGCGAATGCCTCGAACTGCGCGGCGATCTCGCGCGCGAGTTGCGCGCGCACGTCCGGCCGGAAGAAGTAGCGTATGCCGAGCCGAAACGCACTGGCCGGAAACTGTGCGTTCGCGTCCGTCAGCAACGGGATCTGCTCGCGGGACAGCACTGCCGGCCCCTCGACCGTGACCAGGTGCAGCCCGACCCGGAGCGTGGGCAGGCGCTTCGCCCGCGCGACCGCGTCGGCGGCGGCCGGTGCCGCCACCATCAAGCTCGCAGTACTGAGCAGCCCATCACGATGAGCCAGCTCCACGGCCTCATTGACCTCGACGCTCAATCCGAAGTCGTCCGCGGAGACGATAACTTGTCGAAATGGTTTGCAAAGGCGAAGCCTTTGCTGGGGTCCAAGGGGCAAAGCCCCTTGCCTTCGCTTCAGGCCGCGTGCCGCTCCTTGAGAAACTGGAAGAACTCCACCCCCTCGCGCAGGCGTCGCTTCATCATCTGCGGGCTGCGCACCATCTCGCCGACGATGGAGGCGATCTTCGGCGCCCGGAAGTAGAACTTCCGGTAGAAGGTCTCGACGCTGTCGAAGATCTCGGTATGCGACAGATGCGGGTAGGTCAGCGGCGCGATCTGCACGCCGTGCTCGTCGATCAGCTCGGCGTTCTTCTCGTCGAGCCAGCCGTTCTCGGTCGCCTGGCGGTGCAGGAAGGTGCCCGGGTAGGGTGCTGCCAGGCTGACCTGCAGCGTGTGCGGATTGATCTCGGTGGCGAAGCGGATCGTCTCCTGGATGGTCTCGCGCGTCTCGCCGGGCAGGCCGAGGATGAAGGTGCCGTGGATCTTGATGCCGAGCTCGTGGCAGTTGCGGGTGAACTCGCGCGCCACCTCGATGCGCATGCCCTTCTTGATATTGTACAGGATCTGCTGGTTGCCGCTCTCGTAGCCGACCAGCAGCAGCCGCAGCCCGTTCTCCTTGAGCACCTCGAGCGTCTTGCGCGGCACGTTGGCCTTGGCGTTGCACGACCACACCACGCCCATGCGGCCGAGCTCGCGGGCGATCGCCTCGGCGCGCGGCAGGTCGTCGGTGAAGGTGTCGTCGTCGAAGAAGAACTCGCGCACCTGCGGGAACATCCGACGCGCCTGGCGGATCTCCTCGGCGACGTGGCCCGGCGAGCGGGTGCGGTAGCGATGCCCGCCGACGGTCTGCGGCCACAGGCAGAAGGTGCAGTGCGACTTGCAGCCGCGCCCGGTATAGATCGATATGTACGGGTGCAGCAGGTAGCCGATGAAGTAGTCCTCGATGCGCAGGTCGCGCTTGTACACCTCGGTGACGAACGGCAGCGTGTCCATGTTCTCGATCATCGCGCGCTCGCGGTTGTGCACGATGCCGCCGTCCCGATCGCGATATGAGATGCCGTCGATGTCCTTGAAGTCGCGGCCTTCGGCGACGTCGCGCAGCGTGAAGTCGAACTCGTTGCGCGCGACGAAATCGATCGCCGCACCCTTGCGCAGGCTCTCCTCCGGCTGCACGGCGACCTTGGCGCCGACCATGCCGATGATCAGCGACGGCTTCGCTTCCTTGAGCGCCTGCGCCACCTTCACGTCCGAGGCGAAGGAGGGCGTCGAGGTGTGCAGCACGACCAGGTCGCGTCCCATCGCGTCGGCGATCACCGGCTGCATGCCCATGCGCGAGGGCGGCGCGTCGATCAGCCGGCTGTCCGGGATCAGTGC
>CAXUCM010000285.1:0-5090 GCA_964249315.1 uncultured Acetobacteraceae bacterium
GCTGAAGTCCGATCTCGCCAGCCGCTACGCGGAGTTCGTCGGCAACGAGATCCAGAAGGCCTACCTCGAGAGCTACCACGATTACGGCCAGAACCTGTTCGACCGCTACCTCGACTACGCCGACGCCTGGATCGAGGACCAGGACTTCAAGGACCCCGACACCGGGCAGCTCCTCAACCGCGAGCTGCTCAACGCCGAGCTGACCAAGATCGAGAAGCCCGCCGGCATCGCCAACCCCAAGGACTTCCGCAACGAGGTCGTCAAGTTCGCGCTGCGCAACCGCGCCCACAACGCCGGTCGCAACCCGTCCTGGACCAGCTACGAGAAGATCCGCG
Source organism: uncultured Acetobacteraceae bacterium (assembly GCA_964249315.1). GTDB lineage: Bacteria > Pseudomonadota > Alphaproteobacteria > Acetobacterales > Acetobacteraceae > Lichenicoccus. The sequence continues at coordinate 336 of CAXUCM010000285.1, forward strand.
ACGTGATCGAGAAGCGGATGTTCAGCCAGGTCGAGGACCTGCTCCCTGTGATCAGCTTCGGCTCCAAGAAGGACGGCGACACCGAGACCAAGCACGGCCAGTTCGTCGAACGCATGGTGGCGCGCGGCTACACCGAACGACAGGTGCGCCGGCTGGTCGAATGGTACATGCGCGTCAAGCAGTCGGCATAGCTGGAGCGGCACGCCTAAGTGGATATCATCGATCGTCGCCCCAACCCGCACGGCAAGAACATCGAGAATCGTCAGCGGGTCCTGGCCCGCGCGCGCGAAGCCGTCCAGCGCGCGGCGCGCGACGCGGTCGCCTCCGGCAAGCTGCGCGAGGTGGCCAAGGGCAGCGCCGTCTCGATCCCGTCCGACGCGTTGCACGAGCCGAGCTTCCACCGCGTCTTCACCGGCGGCACGCGCGACATCGTGCTGTCGGGCAACAAGGTGTTCTCCCGCGGCGACCGCATCCAGCGGCCGCCTTCCTCGAGTGGCGCCGGCGGCGGGGCAGGGGAAGCGGGCGAGGACGGCGGCGGCGAGGACAGCTTCCGCTTCGTCCTGACCCGCGACGAGTTCCTCGACCTGTTCTTCGATGATCTGGCACTGCCGGACCTGGTCAAGCGCGAGATCACCACCACCGAGAGCATGAGCACCAGCCGGGCCGGGTTGAGCAATGACGGCGCGCCGTCGCAGCTCGATCTAAGTCGCACCATGCGCTACTCGATGGCCCGACGCATCGGGCTGCGCCGTCCGAAGCCGGAGGCGGTGCTCCTGCTCGAGGCCCGGATCGCCGAGCTGGAGGGCGGCGGACACCTCTCGCGCGCCCTGCACGACGAACTCGAAGCCCTGCGGCACGATCTGGCGGTTGCCTTGCGCCGCCTCAACCGGGTACCCTGGATCGACCCGGTCGACCTTCGCTACCGGCGCTATACGCAGACCCCGAAGCCGTCCACACGTGCGGTGATGTTCTGCATCATGGACGTCTCCGGCTCGATGACCGAGCGCATGAAGGACCTCGCCAAGCAGTTCTTCCTGCTGCTGCACGTGTTCCTGGAGCGTCGCTACAAGCGCGTCGACCTGGTATTCATCCGGCATGCCGAGATCGCCGAGGAAGTCGACGAGGAGACCTTCTTCACCGATCCGCGCACCGGCGGCACCATCGTCTCCTCGGCCCTGAACGAGATGATCCGCATCCAGCAGGAGCGCTACACCTCGTCGGGATGGAACATCTACGTGGCGCAAGCCTCCGACGGCGACAACTCCTCCTCCGACACGCCGAAATCCTGCGCGCTGCTGCAGAACCGGATTCTGCCGGTCGTGCAGTATTACGCCTATATCGAGATCGTCGGCTCCGGTGCGATCATCCGCGGCGAGACCGACCTGTGGCGCGGCTACAAGCACGTCGCCGAGCATATGGAACGGCTGGTCATGCGCCAGGTGGCGGAAAAGCGGGACATCTTCCCGGTCTTCCGCGAACTGTTCGCTCGTCGCGCGGAGGCCTCGCCATGAGTCTCGTCTCGTCCAGCCGTCACGCTCCCGCCATGCTCGACCGTCCTTCGCTGGGCGAGACCAGCCCGGAGCTGATCTATAACGGCGCCGACTGGAGCTTCACCACGCTGCAGCAATCCTACGATGCGATCGAACGGATTGCCGAGACCGAGCTGAAGCTCGATGTCTATCCGAACCGGATCGAGGTGATCACCTCCGAACAGATGCTCGACGTCTACACGTCGCACGGCATGCCGTTGATCTACAAGCATTGGTCGTTCGGTAAGCGTTTCGTCGGCCATCAGAACGCCTACAAGCGCGGCCTGATGGGGCTCGCCTACGAGGTGGTGATCAACTCCAACCCGTGCATCAGCTACCTGATGGAGGAGAACAGCGCCACGATGCAGGCGCTGGTCATCGCCCATGCCGCCTTCGGGCATAATCATTTCTTCAAGAACAACCGCTTGTTCCGCGAATGGACCGAGCCGACCGGCATCCTCGACTATCTCGAGTTCGCACGCTCCTACATCTCCCGCTGCGAAGAGCGCTACGGCGTCCAGGCCGTCGAGCGAGTGCTCGACGCCGCTCACGCGCTGCAGAACCAGGGCGTCAATCGGCATTCCGGCGCCAAGATGATGGACCTCAAGGCCGAGCAGCAACGCGACCGCGAGCGGCGCGAGCATGAGGAGCGGGTGTACAACGATCTCTGGCGCACGCTGCCGACCGGCAAGGTCGCGCTGGCCGCCGACACGATCAGCGATCAACGCCGCCGGCTCGGACTGCCGGAAGAGAACCTGCTGTATTTCCTGGAGAAGAACGCCCCCAAGCTGGCATCCTGGGAACGCGAGGTGATCCGCATCGTCCGCCTGATCGCGCAGTATTTCTACCCGCAGCCGCAAGCCAAGATGATGAACGAGGGCTGTGCCACCTGGGTGCACCAGGCGATCATGACCCGGCTGCACGAGCAGGGTCGCATCAACGATGCCGCCTTCCTGGAAGTGATCCATTCCACCACCAACGTCATCACCCAGCCGGGCTTCGACAATCCGGGCGGCGGCAGCTTCAATCCGTATGCGCTCGGCTACGCGATGATGACGGACATCGCCCGCATCTGCGACGAGCCGACCAAGGAGGACCGCGCCTGGTTCCCGGACATCGCAGGCAACCGGAACGCGGTCGGCACGCTCAAGCATGCCTGGGCGGAATATCGCGACGAGAGCTTCATCCAGCAGTTCCTCTCGCCGGCGGTGATGCGGCAGTTCCGCATGTTCCGGCTGCTCGACGACGTCGCCAAGCCATACCTGCTGGTCGACGACATCCACGACGAGGTCGGCTACCGGGAGATCCGTCGCGCCCTGGCGAGAAGCTATGATCCCAGTCACTTCTACGCCGACATCGAGATCGTCGACGTGGACCTTGCCGGCGACCGCTGCCTGCGCCTCGAGCATCGCACGTCGCCTGGCCAACTGCTGGCCGAGCAGGACGCTCGAGCCTCGCTGCGCCATCTGGCGGAACTCTGGGGCTACGAGGTCAAGCTGATCGAGACCGATCCACAGACCGACACCGTGCTCGCCACCCACAGCGTCTCGCCGACGCGCAAGCCGTGACGCAGGCCGAGTTGGCATAATATGTATTATGCGAAAGTAGGACGTAGCAGCCGGATGCGACCCGCCGGGCTGCGGCTGGCCCGGGCGCAACGACGGATCTTTCATCAAAGCTGACGGCACCGGAAGCATCTCGGCGAGTTGGTGCAGATCGACGGCTCCGAGCATCGCTGGTTTGATCCTGGCCACCCTGCCTGCACGCTGCTGGTGTAATCGACAACGCCACCAGGTAGAAAGAGCGGCGGAGCAAGGCTTTGGCGATGGTGCGGGAGATGCAATCCAACCAGGCTGCGTGTCGTGGATCGGACATGCGCGAGCATCCCCGCGGATGACGGTATGAAGGCATCGAGTGCCGCACGTTCAAAGAATCCGGTGACGAAGAGGGTGTCAGCGAACCAGGCCCTCCCGGCGATCTTCGAGGTCGCCGCGCCTGGTGCTCTCGAACCACGATCGGCGCACGTATCGTCGCAGGCTCGTCGCGGTAGGAGCGTCCAGGAGGATGAGCCCCGTTGCCCGTGCGAGCCGCTGCGGTAGACACCTGGAATAATTGCCGTCCATGATCCAGCTCGCGTCCAGGATCGTCTCATCATGCAAGGCGACGAACTCTGCCTCCGGCCGGATCGCCCAGCCCGTGTTCGGCGGATGGGCAAGCCGGTCCAGGTGGATCGATGTCGGGCCGCACGACCGGCAGATCGCGTCGGCCAGGCTGGACTTGCCGCTATTGGACGGCCCCATGATGCAGAGGCGTGGTCCGAGTTCATCGAGAATCGTCGTGCGGGTGCCATGTCCGCCGACCGGATTGGAGTGCGCATGATCGCCGAGGACCAGACCCGACGCCTGCTCGACGTGCTCGCCGCCCTGCGCGACCCCCTTACCGGATGCCCCTGGGACCGCGTGCAGGATTTCGACAGCATCGCGCCCTACACCATCGAGGAAGCCTACGAGGTCGTCGACGCCATCGCCCGCCGCGACCACGCCGCACTCCCCGACGAGCTGGGCGACCTGTTGCTCCAGGTCGTCTACCACGCCCGCATCGCCGAGGAAGCCGGCCTGTTCTCCTACGCGGACGTCGCGCGGCTGATCGCCGACAAGATGGTCCGCCGCCATCCGCACGTCTTCGGCAACACGCCCGTGCAGGCCGGCTTCTGGGAAGACGGCAAGGAGCGCGAGCGTCGCGAACGCGCGGAGCCCGGCGCGCTGGCTGGCGTGCCGGTCGATCTTCCCGCCCTCACCCGTACCGCCAAGCTCAGCGCCCGTGCCGCGCGGGTGGGCTTCGACTGGCCCGACCCGGCCCGCTCGATCGACAAGCTCGACGAAGAGATCCGCGAGCTGCGTGCCGAACTGCCGGACGCCGACGGCGCTCGCCTCGCCGACGAACTGGGCGACGTGCTGTTCACCGTTGCCAACGTCGCGCGCAAGCTCGGCCTCGACCCGGAGGCCTGTCTTCGCGCCGCCAACGAGAAGTTCCGCCGTCGTTTCGAGGCGATGGAGACCCTCGCGGCGCAGTCGGGCACGTCGCTCCGGGAGAGCAGCCTGGACGCGATGGAAGCCCTCTGGCAACAGGTGAAGCGTGACGGGTCATAGCAACCGGTGTTGCACCTGCCCCCTCAAGGCCAGGGCTCTGCCCTGGACCCGCTCAAGGCGAAGCCTTGAGAATCCAT
>CAXUCM010000286.1:0-5048 GCA_964249315.1 uncultured Acetobacteraceae bacterium
CTGCCGGTCCGGGCTGGGCGATCGCGATCGATGCCGTCAGCTACCTCGTCTCGGCCGCCTGCCTGTCGCTGATCCGACCGCCGGCGCCGCTGGCGCCTCCGACCGAAAGCTTCGTGCGCCAGCTCGTCCTCGGCTGGCATGCCTTCCGCTCGCGGCTGTGGCTCTGGCTGATCGTGCTGCAGTTCGCGCTGTTCCACCTCGTCGTGTTCGGCCCGATCATCGTGCTCGGCTCGCTGCGCTTCGCCCACGTGCCGCACGGCGCGGCGCTGTGGGGCAGCCTGCTCGGCGCGTTCGGCGTCGGTGCCATGCTCGGCGGCGCGCTGGCGATGCGGATCCGGCCACGCCACCCGCTGCGCGTCGCACTGTCGGTCTTCCTGCTGTTCGGCGTGGTGCCGGCGGCGCTGGCAGCGCCGGCGCCGTTGCCGCTGCGCTACGCGGCGTTCACCGTGGGGGGCGCCACCGTGACGCTGTTCGGCGTGCTGTGGGAGACCACGATGCAGCGCGAGATCCCGCCGGCGCTGCTGTCCCGGGTGAGCGCCTACGACATGTTCGGATCTATCTGCCTGCTGCCGGCCGGCTACGTCCTGGCCGCACCGCTGGCGGCGGCGTTCGGCGTCGCCGGCGCACTCTGGCTGGCGGCGGCTTTCAGCGTGCTGTCCACGCTCGCCGTGCTGGTCCCGCGCGACGTGCACGGTCTGCGCGCGGACGGTCCCGCGGCTGCGGCGGAGCCGGGCGAGCAACTGTCCCCGGCTCGACCCGTTGTCGGACGCTGATTCCAGGAGCCCTGCCATGCGGCCGGTCGAGCGCGCCAACGACGAGCTCCGGGTCGGCTTCGATGCCGTCTTCAAGACTCGCTGGCGCTGCGCGGAGCAGGGCGGGGATCCAGCACAGTGACCGTATTGCCCTACATCGTGCCGTTCTTTGCCGGCATCCTCAACGCCATCCATTCCGGCACAAACGCCAAGCTGACCCAGACCCTGGGCCGTCCCTGGTGGGCCTCGGTGATCGTCTGCGTGATCTCCGGCCTCGTGCTTTGCCTCGGCGTGATGGCCACCCGCGAGAAGATCCCCAGCCTCGCCAGCATCACCGACACTCCCTGGTGGGCCTGGGCCGGCACCGCGATCGCCGGTGTGCCAGTCATCACCACGCTGCTCTATGCCGGCCGGCTCGGGGGCGCCGCCTATAACGGCCTGGTCATCACTTCGACGATGGTCGCCTCGATCCTGCTGGATCATTTCGGCCTGCTCGGCTTTTCGGTGCACCACGCCAACGTGTGGCGCCTCCTCGGCGCGGCAATCATGCTGGGCGGGCTGGCGCTGATCTGCCTGTTCTGATGCCAACGGCCTCAGGATTGACCTTGAGCAGACAAGGCTGGGCGCTGCCCATTGATCCACGTCGCGGCTCAATCGCCAAAGGCCTCGGCCTTGTCCTCACCTCGCGCCGACAGGCCAGCTCAGCCGTGAGAGTCGATCCCCTCGATGAATGGAGCGGCCAGGATCGAGGGGCTGCCGACCGCCTGTCCGATCCATACGCTGCCGCAGACCAGGCCCGCGGCGAGCCCGATCATGCCGACCAGGGTGGCGGCGGAGACGCCGGTCGTGGTGCCGCGCCGGGGTGCCAGGGAGAACACCGACTTTGTCGTCATGTCCGAACGTCCTCTGCCTCGCGACCGCGCTGCCGAAGTCTGCGCCCGTGCCGGTTGCGGAATCGTTAAGCAGCGCCTGAAAGCAACGCCTGGCGGCGGCGTTTGATCCAGCCCGCAACGATCACGAAGATGACGCTGCCCAGGCTCGCCGTCACCTGGGAGCGCTGGCTCGGCTCGATCGCCATCGCGACCAGCACTGCCGCCATCGAGGCGATCGCGAGGTAGCTCAGCCACGGGAACCCCCACATCGCGAAGGCCGGCCGCTCTCCGCTCGCCTGCAGGGCGCGGCGGGCGCGGATCTGGGCGGCGGCGATCAGCGCGTAGATCACCAGGATCACCGCCCCCGAGGTGTTCAGCAGGAAGGCAAACACCAGGCCGGGCGAAGCGATCGAGGCCAGGCTGCCGAGGAGGCCGAACAGGCTCGCCGCCAGGATCGAGCGCACCGGCACCTGCCGGGCGCCGACCTGCCCGAGGCCAGCGGGAGCGTCGCCCGCCTCGGCCAGCTCGCGCAGGATCCGCGAGGCCACGTAGAGGCCGGAGTTCAGGCAGGACAGTACGGCCACCAGCACCACCAGGCGCATCACCGCGCGTCCGCCGGGGACGCCCATCACGTCCATCGCGGCGACGAACGGCGAGTGTCCGACCACGATCTGGTCCCAGGGCACGATGCAGACGATCACCAGGATCGCGGCGAGGTAGAAGACCAGGATGCGCAGCGCCACCGTTCGTGCGGCGCGTGCGACGTTGCGCGCGGGGTCGTCCGACTCGGCCGCGGCGATGCTGGCGATCTCCGATCCGGTCAGCGAGAACACCACCACCGGCACGGTGGCGAGGGCCGCAAGCACGCCGTGCGGAGCAAAGCCGCCATGTCCGGTCAGGGTGGCGAATGCGGCATGGTGCGGGCCGGCCGCGATCGCCATCCAGGCCGCGCCGGCAAGCACGAACAGCCCGATCGCGGCGACCTTGAGCAGGGAGAACCAGAACTCGAACTCGCCGTAGGCGTGCACCGACGTCAGGTTGCTCAGGGTCATCGCGCCGATCAGCAGCAATCCGAGTGCCCAGACCGGCACGAGCGGCACAAGCTCGTGGAGCACCGCCGCGCCGGCGATAGTCTCGGCGCCGACCGCGATCACCCAGAAATACCAGTACAGCCAGCCGCTGACGAAGCTCGCCGGCGCTCCGAGCGACAGGCGAATGTAGGCGTTGAAGGAGCCCGCGCCGGGCTGCGCCACCGCCATCTCGCCGAGCATGCGCATCATCAGGAACGCGATCGATCCGGCCAGCAGGTAGGCCAGCAGGCAGGCCGGGCCGGCGGCGTGGATCGCGGCCGAGCTGCCGACGAACAGGCCGGCGCCGACGACGCCTCCGAGCGAGATCATCGCCACGTGTCGCGGCCGCAGCGATCGCGCCAGCGGCGCGGTCTTCGAGGGCGCGATCCGGGTCGGCAGGGTCATCGGCGTATCTCCGCGGCATGTCGTCGGGCGATATCGGACCTGCAACCCGGATGCCGGTCCCGGATGTTGCGCCGGAACGGCGATCAGGCCAAAGCGGACACGCCTTGGCGAGGGATCAAGATGCTTTCCTGGTATCGTTTTTGCACCTCAACGACGTCGATCGACGACCAAGCAGTTTCCAACCAGCCGGGCAGAGGCCCACGGAACCCGTTCTCGATGAAATCGTGCGTCCCCGCCGCCTGCCTCGCTCTCGCCATCCTTGCCATCCCCGTCGCGGGTTCGGCTCAGACCCGTACGTCATCGCCGACGCAGCTCGACGACCAGCCTCCGCCGGGCGGCGACATCGCGACGCACTGGGCGGCGCCTCGCACCGACTACGACTATGACAGGCGCGAGGTCATGATCCCGATGCGCGACGGCGTGAAGCTGCACACCGTCATCGTCGTGCCGCACGGCGCCCACGGCCTGCCGATGCTGCTGGAGCGCACTCCCTACGACGCGAACTTCTTCGTCAAGAAGGAGATGCCCCACCTGTGCGACGCCGCCTGGTCCGCGGATCGCGCCTGGGTCGATGACGGCTACATCCTCGTGTTCCAGGACGTGCGCGGCAAGTACGGCTCCGACGGCGCCTACACCATGACCCGGCCGCCGATCGGCCGCTTCAACCCGTCGAAGACCGACGACACCACCGACGCCTGGGACACGACCGACTGGCTCTCCAGGCACGTGCCGGAGTCCAACGGCCGCGTCGGCGAGATCGGCTCCTCCTACGACGGCTGGACCGTGACCATGGCCCTGCTCGGTCCCCACCCGGCGCTGAAGGTCGCGGCTCCCGAGAGCCCGATGATCGATGGCTGGATGGGTGACGACTGGTTCCATTACGGCGCCTTCCGCCAGACCAACCTCGACTACGTCGCCGGCCAGACCAGCGTGAAGGACAAGGGCGATCCCGTCCCCCGCACCGCCTACGACGACTACCAGGCCTTCCTCGATGCCGGCTCGACCGGCGCCTATGCCCGGGCACACGGCTTCGACCTGCTCCCGTTCTGGCACCGTCTTGCCGCCCACCCGGCTTACGACGCCTTCTGGCAGGTGCAGGCGCTGGACCGCCTGGTCGCGGCCCATCCCCCCTCGATCCCCACCATGTGGCTGCAGGGCCTGTGGGACCAGGAGGACATGTACGGCGCCGTCCATACCTGGGACGCGCTCCATGCGGCGAACGCCACCGCCAACGCCCACCTGGTGATGGGCCCCTGGTACCACAGCCAGGTCAACCGCAGCGCCGATCAGCTCGGCCCGCTCAAGTGGAAGGGCGACACCGCCGCCGATTTCCGCCGCGACGTGCTGATCCCCTTCTTCGACACCTACCTGAAGGACCGCGCCCCCGCCCAGCCGACGCCCAAGGTGCTGATCTACGACCCGGGCGAGAACCACTGGGACAGCCTGCCCGATTGGCCCCTCGTCGCCCCGGCGGCATTGACCCCCTACTACTTCCAGCCCGCCGGCGGCCTCTCCACCGCGGCTCCGGGGAACGGCGCGGACAGCTACACCTCCGATCCGGCCAAGCCGATCCCGTTCGAGCCGCTGCCGGCCCGCTTCGCCGACCATCAGGCCTGGACCACCTGGCTCGTGCAGGACCAGCGCACCGCCTCCACCCGCCCCGACGTGCTGGTCTACCGCACCCAGGTGCTCGACCATCCGCTGCGGTTCGCCGGCGCCCCCGTGGCCGACCTGTTCGTACGCACCACCGGCACCGACGCCGACTTCGCCGTGAAGATCATCGACGTCTACCCGCCCACCGACCCGGCGCAGCCGGAGATGGGCGGCTACGAGCTGCCGATCAGCCTCGACATCTTCCGCGGCCGCTACCGCAAGAGCTTCGAGCACCCGTCCCCGATCCCGGCGGGGCAGGTCCAGGAATACCGGTTCCGCCTTCCCACCCTGAACTA
>CAXUCM010000287.1:0-5031 GCA_964249315.1 uncultured Acetobacteraceae bacterium
AACCGGCGCCGAGCGGCGTTCAGCCCTGCTGCTTGCGGCTCGGCATCTCGCCGCTGGCGATCAGCGCGCCCGCGATGGCTACCATGCGGCGCGCCTGGTGGCGGGCGGTGTCCAGGTCCTCGGAGCGCGGCGGCCGGTTCTCGGCGCCGACGATGCTCGACGCGCCGTAGGGCGAGCCGGCTTCCAGCATCGCCTCGTCCGTGTAGCCGGTCGGCACGATCACCATGCCCAGATGCGCCATGGGCGCGTACATCGCCAGCGTCACCACCTCGGTGCCGCCATGCGGCCAGGATGCGGTGGCGAAGGCGCCCCCGACCTTGCCGCCGAGCGCGCCGCGCTTCCATTGCGGACCGAGCTGGTCGAGGAAGTTCTTCAGCTCGGCGGCCATGCTGCCGAAATAGCAGGGCGTGCCGAACAGGATGGCGTCGGCCCAGGCGACATCCTCGCGGCTCGGCGCCTCGTAGAGCGCGTTCTGTCGCGCCGCACTCTCCAGCCAGCCTTCCATCTTCGACATTGCCGCCTCGTCGGCGATCTCGCGCGTACGGCGCATCCGCACCTCCGCCTTGGCGTCCCGCGCGCCCTCCGCCACGGCGTTGGCCAGGGCTTCGACCCCGCCGGTGCGGGAGTAGAACACGATGAGCAGGCGGGGGGTCTTCGACATGCAGGATCCTCGATCTCGTCCGGACGACAGGCCGGGCCGTACAGGAACGCGTCGCCTGCCGGAACCCGCGATCACTTAAGCGCAAGCTCGACCCGGGTTCCGGATCCTGTCCCGCCGGTACTCGTTCGCAGACCACGCCAGGTCGAGGTCGGTCTGATCCTGAGCCACAGGGTATGGTCTGGATGAGAGCGCGCCACCGGGATCCGACATCTTCGCCGGCAGCCTCGCGTCTGCGGCTCCTGCTGGGACCGGCATCGGTGCTGGCGGTGCTGCAGACCATCCTCGTGCTTCACGTGCTCGGGAGCTCCGCGGCATGGCAGGCCGCCCTGCTGGTCCTGCTCGTGCTGTTCGCCAGCTTCCGCCTGGCCATCGCCGCCGTCACCATGCTGATCGGATCGCTGGCCGCCTCGGACGGCCGCGTAGCCGAAGCGCCGCCGCGAGGCCGGCCATCGCGGACGGCGCTGCTGCTGCCGGTGTGCAACGAGCCGACCGAGACGATCGCGGCCGCGGTGCGGGTGATGACGGAGGCGCTCGATGCCGGCGACCGCATCGCCATGTTCGTGCTCAGCGACACCACCGACCCCGCGCTTGCCGCGCGCGAGGCGGCCGCGTTCGCGCCGCGCGCATGGTCGCGGTCCGGCGTGGAGATCCGCTATCGGCGCCGCCTCGCCAACACCGGCCGAAAGGCAGGCAACATCGCCGATTTCTGCAGGCATCACGCGCACGCGTTCGAGTTCGCGATCATCCTCGACGCCGACAGCCTGATGACCGCGGATGCGTTGCGCGGCCTGGTCGCGGCGATGCGTGACGATCCGCGCGCCGCCCTGATCCAGTCGGTGTCCTACCCGATCGGCGGCGCCACGCTGTTCGCGCGCATGCAGCAGTTCAGCGCCCGGCTGAACACGCCGCTGTCGGTGGCGGGACAGCATGTCTGGCAGGGGGCCCGCGGCACCTACTGGGGCCACAACGCGATCGTCCGGCTGGCGCCGTTCGTGGCACATGCGACGCTCCCGGTGCTGTCCGGGCGGCCTCCGCTCGGCGGCGAGATCCTCTGCCACGACACCATCGAGGCGGCCTTGCTGCTGCGCGCCGGCTGGGAGCTGAAGCTGGCACCGCAGCTCGTCGGCTCGTACGAGACCACGCCCGGCAACCTGGTCGACCATCTCGCCCGCGAACGAAGGTGGTGCCAGGGCAACCTGCAGCATCTGCGGCTGCTCGCCGAGCCGGGGTATCGTCCGGAGAGCCGGTTCCATATCGGCGTCGGCATCGCCTACTACCTGGCCTCACCGCTCGGCCTGCTGCTGAGCGCGCTGCTGCTGGCCCACGGTGGCGGATCGCCGGGGGCTGCTGCCGACCGGTCGCCGGGCGGCAGCGCGGCACTGCTGATCGGCCTGACCGTGCTGCTGGTGTTCGGACCGCGGCTGCTGGCGCTGGTCCAGGCGCTGGGCGACGGCGAACGCGCCCGCGGCTTCGGCGGCCGCATCCGGCTGGTGGCGAGCGTCCTCGCCGAACAGGTCGCCGGCACGCTGCTCGCCCCGGTGATCGCCTGCTCGGTCACCGGCTTCGTGTTTGCCACCTTCGCCGGCCGCGTGGTGACGTGGCGCACGCAGTCGCGCGGCGATCGTCCGGTCGGCTGGGGGGAAGCCTGGCGGCGCTTCCGCGTGCACACCGTCCTCGGGGTGCTGCTGCTTTTGGCGATCGCGCTGACCCGGCCGCTGCTGCTGCCCTGGGCGGCGCCGTTCCTGTGCGGGCTCGTCGCCTCGATACCGGCCGCGGTCTGTTCGGGCAGCATCCGTCTGGGAGCGCTGGCGCAGCGTCTCGGCCTGTTCCAGACGGTCGACGAGCTGGCACCCGGGGTCGAGCAGCGGCAGCTCTACGGCGCCGATGCCCGCCACCCCGCCGCGCCGGCGGCCGCATAAGGTTGGGGCTCCGCCCAAACCCTGCCAAAGGCTCGCCTCTGGAAACCCCTAAATGGATTCTCAAGGCTGCGCCTTGAGCGGGTCCAGGGCAGAGCCCTGGCCTTCAGGCACGCAGATCCATCGGCGCCGAAGCGGGTTCGTCGGCGTCGACGATCGCATCGATCACCACCGGCCCTGCCGTGGCCAACGCGGCCCGGATCATCGGCCAGACCTGTTCCACGGTGGTGCAGCGAAATCCGGTCGCGCCGACTGCCCGGGCATAGGCCGCGAAATCGATCGCGCCGAGCGCGCAGCCGAACTCGGGATTGCCGAGGTCGCGCTGCTCGAACCGGACCTGGCCGAGACAGTCATTGTTCAGCACCAGGATTTTCACGTCGAGCCGGTGCAGCACGGCGGTGGAAAGCTCGGCCATCAGCATCGCCAAGCCGCCATCGCCGACCACCGCCAGGGATTGCCGGGATGGGTGCGCGAAGGCGCCGGCGATCGCCATCGGCAGTCCCGACGCCATCGAGACCAGCGTGCCGGAACCGGTCCAGCCCTGGCCGGCGCGCAGCGCGATGTGACGCGCCGCGAACTGCGTGTTGACGCCGCAATCGAGGCTGAACAGGGCATCGTCAGGGGCGAGGTCGCCGAACGCGCGCACCACCGTCTGCGGCCGCAGACGCGAGGATCGCTGCGTCGCCTCGACCCGCTGCAGCAGCCCGCGCCAGTCCGCCATGCGTGACCGGGCCTCGTCGAGGAAGCCGGCATCGTGCTGGCGCAGCATCGGCAGCACGGCGTCGAGCGTTGCCCCGACATCGCCGACGAGCCCGATCTCGACCGGGCAGCGCAGGCCGATCCGGTCGGCAAGCAGGTCGACCTGCACGACGCGCGCCTGCCCCGGTGCGGGGTAGTAGTCGGTCCAGGGCATGGTCGAGCCCAGGATCAGCAGCGCGTCGCAATGGCGCATCGCCCAGTGCGAGGGCAGGGTGCCCAGATGGCCGACGCCGCCGGTGGTGAGCGGGTGCGCGTCGGGCAGCAGCGCCTTGGCCAGGTAGGCCTTGCCGACCGGGGCCGCGAGCCTGGTCGCCAGCCGCTCGACCTGCGCGCGCGCCGACAGGCAGCCCTGGCCGGCCAGGATGGCGATGCGGCGGCTGCCGTTCAGCAGTTCCGCAGCGGCGGCGAGCTGTGCCGCGCCTGGTGCTGCGGACGGCGCCGACCAGGACGGCGCGACTTCGGTGGCGGGCTCTCCCGTCGGCCGGTCGTCGTGCAGCGTCATCGTCTGCGCGTCCTTGGCGATGGCAAGGTGCGAGACGGCGCGGTTGCCGAGTGCGGCGCGACAGGCCCGGTCGACGACCCGCAACGCGTGCGCCGGACCGGTGACCTGCTCGTCGAACGCGGCGACCTCCTGCATCAGCCTGACCGTGTCGACCGCCTGCGGGTAGCGCATCCCCGCCATGTCGTGGAACGTCGAGCCGGTGACGGCGAGCACGGGCGCGCCGTCCAGCTTGGCATCGAACAGGCCGTTCATCAGATGGATCGCGCCCGGCCCGGTGGTGGCGACGCAGACGCCCAGCCGCCCCGCATGCTTGGCCATGCCGGAGGCCATGAAGGCGGCCGCCTCCTCGTGCCGGACGCCGACGAAGCGGATCTGAGACTGACGCTGGCGCAGCGCCTCGATGATCGGATTGATGCCGTCGCCGACGATCCCGAAGGCGTGCGTCGCACCCCAGGCGACCAGCCGGTCGACGAGGATCTCCGCGGTGTTGCGCGCCTCGCCGGGCGGTTGTCCGCCGGAGGAAGCCGCCGAGGCTGCCGGGGTCGTCGCCGCGGCCAGTCCGGACGCTCCGGCCAACTGGAACAATCCGCGTCGCGGCAATTTCGGCTGATCGATCTTGGGCATCGATCGACAAGCCCGGCAGGCCGGAAAGGTTTGACCCCCAAGCGCGACCGCGCCTTCCGGCATGCCGCAGGCCACATCGCGCTTCCGCCCCGGGCGGATGGCTGGCACCATCGCGCGCGGTGACGAGGGAGATCGCCGTGCTCCGGCTGGCGCTGCTCGCACTCGTACCGCTCGCGCCATTGATGCGCTCCCTCCTGGGCCTGCCGCCGATCTGGGTGTTCCTGGCCGGCATCCTGGGGGTCGGCGTGCTGGCCGACTGGATCCGCGCGGCGACCGACCAGCTCGCCCGTCATACCGGCCCCGCCGTCGGCGGCCTGCTGACGATCAGCCTGGGCAGCCTCGCCGAGCTGCTGCTGGCGCTGTTCGTGCTGAGGCAGGGCCAGGCTTCCGTTGTGCACGCGCAGATCACCGGATCGATCATCGGCACCAGCCTGCTCGGGCTGGGTCTGGCCATCGTCGCCGGCAGCGCCGGGCGCGAGCGGCAGACCTTCAAGCGCGAGCGCGCCGGGCTGCTGTCCAGCCTGCTGATCCTGGTGGTGATCGCGCTGCTGCTGCCCGCGGTGTTCGAC
>CAXUCM010000288.1:0-1890 GCA_964249315.1 uncultured Acetobacteraceae bacterium
CCCGTGCCTCGGCACGACCAGGGCGGTACGGCGGGGACGGGCCAGGACGCAGCGCATCAGGCGGAGAGGCAGGCGCGCGATGTCCAGCGCCGGCAGGACGCGCAGGTGCAGCACGGTCTCGACCGGGCGTTGGGCGAGCTCAGCGAGGAGTTCCGCGCGCTCGGCGGCCAGCAGCCGGGCGGCTTCGCCGACGCCCAGCACGACATGGAGACGGCGCGCAAGGCGCTCGCCGCCGGTCGGGACGAGCCGGCGCAGGACGCCCAGCAGCAGGCGCTGGCGGCGCTGCAGAAAGGCGGCCGGCAGATGCAGCAGATGATGGCGTCGGGCAGCAGCGGCAATCCGACGCTGATGCCGGGAATGGAGGACGGCAGCGGCGGCAGCGCGCCCGGCGGCGATCCGGCCGAGGACCAGGCCGACCAGGATGCGCGCGCCGGCCCGCGCGATCCGCTCGGCCGTCCGGTGGCGACCGGCCCGCACGCCGATGACGGCGACACCCACGTGCCGGACAAGTTCGAGCAGATGCGCGCCCGCGAGATCGAGCAGGAGCTGCGTCGACGCGACACCGACCGCACCCGCGCCCCGGATGAGCTCGACTACCTGGACCGGCTGCTCAAGCCGTTCTGAGATCGGGCTCCGCCAAATGCTCGCGTTTGGAAACCGCTCTGTAAGAAAGCGGATTCTCAAGGCTATGCCGTGAGCGGGTCCAGGGCAGCGTCCTGGCCTTTCACCAGCCCATCCGTGATCGTGACCGCCGCCCATTCGATGAAGATGCGCACTCGGGACGAGAGCTGCCGCTTCTCGGCATAGAGCAGGTAGACGGGAGTATTCGTCGGCGGATGGTCGGCCAGCACCTCGACCAGCGCGCCTGTCCGCAGTTCGTGCGCGACGCGATAGCGCGGCACCTGGACCAGGCCGAGACCGAGCCGGGCGAGAGTGGCGTTCGTCGCGGCTGCCGACACGGTAACCGACACAGGCAACGAGACCAGGCGTGCGGCGCCGTCGATCTGGAACTCGAGCGGCATCACCATCCGCGTGGTCGAGGAGACGAAGCCGATCATCCGGTGCCCGTGCAGGTCGTCGGGCGATTTCGGCACGCCGTGACGTGCCAGATAGCCCGGGCTGGCGAAGGTGCCCTCGGCGAGCATGCCGAGCTTGCGACCGACCAGCCCGCTATCCGCCGGCTTGCCGACCCGGATGGCGCAGTCGATGCCCTCGGCGACCAGATTGATCAGGCGGTCGCCCTCGCCGATATGCAGCTGGATGTTCGGATAGCGCTCGAGGAAATCCGGCAAGGTAGGCAGCAGGTAGTTTTGCGCGAACCGGCTGTGGACGTCGATCCGCAGCGGCCCGATCGGAACCGTCTGGGTGGCGATGGCATCGGCGTCGTCGATCGCCGAAAGGATGGCAAGGCAGCGCTGGTAGTATTCCTCGCCTTCCGCCGTCAGCGTCACCTTGCGCGTGGTGCGGGCCAGCAGGCGGATGCCGAGATGCCGTTCGAGCTGCTGGACCGCCTCCGACGCACGCGAACGCGGCAGGCCGAGATCGGAGGCCGCGTTCGCGAAGCTGCGCCGCTCGACCACGCGCGCGAAGGCCTGCATCGCATCGATCCGGTCCAACGACTATTCCAGTTTTTCGGTCAGAGATGATTGGAAAATGCCTCTAAACCAGGCCCCTCGTAGGTCGTATCTTCCCGCACAGCAAGAAGGAGACCTGCCATGGCTGACACACACCGCTGCGCGATCGTGACCGGCTCGTCCAAGGGCATCGGTGCCGCCGTCGCGCAGCGACTGGCGCGAGACGGCTTTTCCGTCGTCATCAACTATGCGAGCGGAGCACAGGCCGCCGACGCGCTCGCGGACAGGATCAAGGCGTCCGGCGGCCACGCCATCA
>CAXUCM010000288.1:1900-5021 GCA_964249315.1 uncultured Acetobacteraceae bacterium
CGCCATCACCGTCCAGGCCGATGTGAGCAATCCCGCTTCGGTGACGGGGTTGTTCGACCGCGCGATCCAGGCGTTCGGCGGCGTCGACGTTCTCGTCAACAACGCCGGGATCATGAAGCTGAAGCCGCTCGCGGAGAGCGAGGACGCGCTGTTCGACCAGCATATCGCGATCAACCTGAAGGGCACGTTCAACGGCCTGCGCGAGGCGTCGCGCCGGATGCGCGACGGCGGACGCATCGTCAGCTTCTCGTCGAGCGTCGTCGGGCTGTATCAGCCGACCTACGCGGTCTACGCCGCCACCAAGGGCGCGGTGGAGGCCATGACGCACATCCTGGCCAAGGAGCTTGGCCCGCGCGGCATCACGGTGAACGTGGTGGCACCCGGTCCGGTCTCGACCGAGCTTTTCCTCGGCGACAAGTCCGAGGAGCAGGTCGCGGCAGTCACCAAGATGATCCCGCTCGGACGGCTCGGCGAGCCGGAGGATATTGCCCGCGTGGTGGCGTTCCTGGCGGGACCCGACGGCGGCTGGGTCAACGGCCAGGTGCTGCGCGTCAATGGCGGCGTCGTCTGAGGGGGGCAGGTCGATGAAGCAGGTCGTCCTGGTCACCGGTGCCGCGAGCGGCTTCGGCCGCATGATCGCCAACGCGCTCGCCGGCGCCGGCCACACCGCCTACGCCTCGATGCGCAGCCTGTCCGGCAAGAACGCGCACCAGATCGACGAGGTCGCCGCCTATTCGCGGGAGCACGGCGTCGATCTGCGTATTGTCGAGCTGGACGTGCAGTCGGAGGCGTCGGCTCACGCCGCGCTCGACACGATCATCGCCGAGCACGGACGGCTGGACGTGCTGGTGCATAACGCCGGGCACATGGTCACCGGGCCGAGCGAGGCGTTCACGCCCGAGCAGCTCGCCGACCTGTACGACATCAACGTGCTCGGCTGCCAGCGGGTGAACCGGGCGGCGCTGCCGCATATGCGCCGTGCCGGGCGCGGGCTGCTGGTGTGGATCGGCTCCAGCAGCGTGGCGGGCGGCGTGCCGCCGCTGCTCGGCCCGTATTTCGCCGCCAAGGCGGGGATGGACGCGCTGGCGGTGGCCTATGCCCGCGAGCTGGCGCCGCTCGGCATCGAGAGCGCGATCGTGGTGCCGGGCGCCTTCACCACGGGCACGAACCATTTCGCCAGTGCCGGGGAGCCGGCGGACGAAGCGGTGGCAGGCGACTATGCGAGAGGCTGGCCGGACGGCTTCGCCGACCGCATGAAGCAGGCGCTCGCAGGCACGGTGCCGGACGACGCCGACCCGGCGGAGGTCGCGCGCGCCGTGACGGCCATCGTCGATGCGCCGTACGGCCGACGCCCCTTCCGCGTCGTCGTCGATCCGGCCAGCGACGGCGCCTCGGTGGCCTATGCGGTGATCGACCGGGTCCGAGAGCAGTTCCTCGACCGCATCGGCTTCGCCGAGCTGCGTCATCCGACGGCGAACGCCAGGTAGACATGAGCTCGCGACGCGTGCCGATCCCGTCGGCGCGCGTCGCCAACCGTTCGGGCAAGGCCATGCCGACCTGCCCGATCCCGCCGTTCACGCGGCATCATCCAGTGAGGAAGAGATCCATGCCATTCGCGAACTTCAAGGTGCCGGAAGCCGCTCTTTCGAAGACCCAGAAAGAGGAGCTGGTGCACCGGACCACGTCCATGTTCACCGAGTATTTCGGTGAGGCGGTGCGCCCCTACACCATGGTTCTGATCGAGGAGGTGCCGGATGGCGGCTACGGTCGGGCGGACCAGGTGTTCACCATTCCGGAGGCGTATCGGGCAAAAGGGTAGCGCTGCACGACTGGGGGGTCGAGCGGCCCCCCAGGACCATCGATTGGACCGGGCTGATCGCAGTGCGGGGCCGGGCGCGTTCTGCGGCTACGCCGACGAAGCCGGGACGCGGGAGAAATTCCTGTCGAACCCGGCCGCGAGGGGGCCAAGCCCACTGCGCGGAGCGTGTCGCCGAACGCGCGGCGACGCCGGTGCGCATCATCGCGGTCGAGGTCCTGCCGCGAACGGCGATGAACAAGATCTTCAAGCCCGAGCTGCGGCGCATGGCGGTACAGCTCGCCGTGTCGGCGTTGGTCGCGCCGATCGTCGAGGGGTGCGACATCGAGGCCATCGCGCGATGCGACCAGGCGGGCTGCGTGACCATCCTGTCCCGTTCGAGCAACCCGCCTGCCGAGGACGTCGCGGCCCGGCTGGCCGATGCGGTCAGCAGCCTGGGCCCGGAAGCCGCGTTCGAGGCGCCTGGGTGAACGAGCTTTCGTGAGCCGCGATCAGACGCGCTGGTGCAGCACGCAGACCAGGGTGAACAGGCGGCGTGCGGTCTCGAGGTCGACGTCGATCTTGCCGCGCAGTCGCTCGATCATCAGCTCGGCGCCCTCGTTGTGCAGGCCGCGACGGCCCATGTCGATCGTCTGCAGCCGCGCGGCCTGGCCTTCGGCCATCGCCGTCTCGTAGCTTTCCACCAGCATCTGGTAGTCCTTGATCAGGCGGCGGAACGGGCTGAGCGCGAAGACGAAGCTGTGCAGCAGGCGCTCCGCGGCGTCATGCACGCCGAGCACCAGCCGGCCGCCCTCGACGCCGAGATGCAGGATGAACGGTCCGGTCGCCTCGGCGATGGCGAAGTGGCTGCCGATGCGCAGGTCCCTGATCGCCTGCTCGCGGTCGCGCTGCTGGTTCGGCACGCTCGGATGCCCAGCGGCGTCGCCCTGCAGCACCACCTGGAGCAGAGAGTCGGGTCGCGGCGCCTCGGGATCCATACGGCCTATCCTAGCAGGGCCCGCACTTCGGCCGGATGCGGCGCGGCCTCGGCCGCGCCCGGGCGCGTGGTCGCCAGCGCGCCGCAGGCGGCGGCGAAGCGCACCGCGCGCGCCAGCCCCTCGCCTCGCGCCATCGCCGTGGCCAGGCCGGCATTGAAGCAATCCCCGGCGGCGACGCTGTCGATCGCCGCCACCGCGAACGGCGGCACGAACCCCTCGCCGTCACGGTCCCGGTAATACACCCCGTTCGCGCCGAGCTTGATGACGACCGCCTCCAGACCGCGCTCCAGGCATCGCACCGCCGCCTGCGCCGCCTCGTCCTGCGTGC
>CAXUCM010000289.1:0-5009 GCA_964249315.1 uncultured Acetobacteraceae bacterium
TTGTGACCCGCCCAGAAAGGCTTTCGGAGCGCGGTCTTGTCTATCTTTGTGGTTGTGGTTAACGGCAAGGATTCCGACCTTACCTCGACCGACCGGGGACATTTGTACCCCGCTATCAAAGCTTTGGTATGAAGGACGATCTCGTCTGAGGTCAGCGAGTGGTTCTTCCGGGCGACCACTACGGCATGAACTGTCTCGCCCCATTGCTCGTCTGGGATGCCGATCACGGCACATTCCGCGACCGCGGGATGCTGATAGATCGCTCGCTCGACCTCCGCCGAGTAGACGTTCTCGCCGCCGGAGATGATCATGTCCTTGATCCGGTCGACGATATAGATCAAGCCGTCGCCGTCCATCCATGCGGCATCGCCTGTATGCAGCCAGCCATTCCTTAGCGCGATAGCGGAGGCTTCCGGTTGGTTCCAGTAACCCATCATGACGTTGTCGCCACGCACGGCGATTTCGCCGGGCGACCCGCGCGGCAACTCGGCCCCGGTGACCGGGTCAACGATGCGCAAGATGGCTCCGTAGGTCGCCCGCCCGGCCGAGGCTAGCTTTCCCGCAATTGGCCCCTCGAAGGCATGATCCTCGGGCGGCAGGATTGCAACGAGGCCCGCCGACTCCGACATGCCGTAGCCTTGACAGAACTTCCAGGCGGGCAGGAGCTCCATCGCGCGACGCAACACCGATGCGGGCATCGGCGAGCCGGCATACATTGGGTTGCTCATGCTGGACAGATCGTAGTTCGAGAACGCCGGGTGGTTCATCATCATGTTGATCATTGTCGGGACGAACATGCAACGGTTGACCCGGTGTTTCGCGATGACCTTAAACACCGGCTCAGGCTCGAATTTCGGGAGGAAGACGTTCGTACCGCACGCGAGCGCCACTGCGAACGCCGGCAGGGCTCCCGCAAGATGGAACAGGCCGGCCACATGCAGGCCGACAGTGTCAGCCGAAAGGCCCCAGCTCGCGATCCAATTCAGCGAGGCATAGACTAGGTTGTTGTGCGATAGCATAACGCCCTTTGGCCTACCCGTCGTGCCGCCCGTGTAGAATATGCCGCAGAGCGTTCCCTGCCCACGCCCGGCATCCTCGATCACGGAAGACGTTTCGATCATGGCATCATAGCTTACGCAGTGCTGCGGGCACTCGCCCTGGCCCATGAAGATAACGGGGATCGGCCGGCTTGACTGCGACAGGATGTCCGGCACTAGGTGCAGGAAGCTTTCATCGACGAAAAGGAAGTCTGCGCCGCTGTCATCCAGCGCAAAAACATTCTCGGCCACGGCCCACCGCGTGTTCAACGGAACGCTGACCCCACCCGCCCAGGCGACCGCGTAGAGCAGCTCCATGTAGTCGTCGCTGTTGTGTGCCAGCACAGCCACCCGCGCCTCAGCCTCAAGCCCCATCGACCGTAAAGCACCGGCCATACGGCCGACCCGATCCAGGATCAACGCCCAGCTTCTCCGTCGCTCGCCAAAGATCGATCCTGTCCGATCCGGCGCCTGTTGCGCAGCCTTTTGAAGTGCGTCGGTAAGCCACATTTCCAAAATCCCCCCTTGCTAAAGCCGGACGTCTCGCGATCGCGGCCGTCTTGTGTCTACCGCCAGTCTCATCGGACATAACACGCGATAACGTCCTCGACTTCCTAGACCTCAGCGGCATCTTTGCATAGCCGACCCTGAAATCGACGTTGCGGCTGGCTTCTGGGTCAACCTAGAAGCTCTACAACATCTTTCCAGGGCCGGAGCCATGCGTGGAGCTATGAACAAGATGGACGTCCAGTCGCGTCTTCATCCGCAACCATCATCCGGACTGGACCTTTTCGTGTAAGTCTTTTACACAAGCGGGTATGTAGCCCGGAAGCAAGCAGGATGTGATATCGGCTTGAGGCGATGCCCGGGTCACATCCTGCCCCGCTCGCGAGATTAGAAATTTACCCCTGCATACACCTTAACGTAGTCACGGTCCTTGGAGGTGTCGAACGTCGAGGCGTTGAACTCGTGTGTGTATGAAGTGCCGCCAAAGAACCGCTTCTTCCAGCTCCAGTCGATGCCGGGACTTAGTAGTCGGCGATTCTGAATGATGAGAGAGTCTGCGGAATAGCCACTCACATCGTGAAGCCACAGGAGGCTCGGCGTAACGGTGAAATTGCCGATCGCGTAGACAAGTGCTGCATGAAGACGGTAACCGAAGGCACTCGGCGTATCAAAACCGTTGTTGAAGCAACCCGATGAAAGCCCAGCACCCGGGCTAGTCGTGGCAAGGCAGCCGGGCAGTCCATTCGTCGAATAGCCATATTCGAAGCCGCGGCCATAACGAGAGTCGGACAAAGGTGGCAAGTTGGTGATGCCCTGATACTGCAACTCGGCGAGAAGCACGAGCGCCTCAGCATGCAGCATCGACGGGATAATACGAAACGTATTGACGTCTGCCTTCACGACGTGAAGACGATCATAGGATTGAAAGAATTCGTCGACGCCTGGAATGACGCGGTGCGCATCTGGTCCGGCCCCAAGAGCGCCCGTAAGCACGTCTGGCGCATTGAGCTGGACAGGCAGATTGTCGGTATATTCGACCTCCACGGAGGTCTTCCAGGCATAGATACTTCCAGTGGCGTTGAAGCCGACCGTGCGGATATTACCGGGATAATCAAAGTTGTAGTTTAAGTCCTGCAGCGCTGAAACGGTCCCGGCGTAGCTGAGTGGCGCCCCTAACGCGAGCAGCGCCGCATTAGGTGGCTTGATGCTACCATTCACGTTGGTATGCGCATCGAAGAGCGGGACCCTTGACTCGAGGTTGACAAAGTAGAGGCTCATGTCGACACCCACCGGTGCAAGATGGTAGCGCACCGCGACACCGCCTTGCTCCGCAGAGCCGGCGCTGAGGTCTGAAGACCTGCGAATCTCGTAGCCGTTCGCAGCGCTGTAGCCGTCGGTGTCGTAGGCCGCTGCCGATGCCGGCAACTTCGCACCATCGATGCTCAGGAACACGTTCCCGTTCACACCCGCGCAAGAGGGATCGAACCCGATGTCGAGGACACTGTAGAAGGTTCCGCACGCCGGCAGGTTATCGTTGCGCTGTTCGAACTGCCAGAAGCCCTCGAACTCGAGCCCATCCACTAGCTTGTAATTGGCGTCGATCACACCGATCGGGATGTCGGCCTCGCGGTCGGTGAGAACTCCCGGCTCATTCAATGAGGTGATGTCCAAGGGCGAGATGTGGGAGGCGTCGACGAAGAACAGAGCCTTACTCCAGTTGACCGCTTCGCGGCCAGCCGACAAGGTCAGGATATTCTTGTCTACAGACCAAGTCCCGGTGGCGTAGGCTTCCCACGGCACAATGTTGTCGAACTTGTTAAGTGCTGTGAAGCCGCGGTCGCTCAACGACGCATTAGCTTGATACCCGTTAGGGAAGTTTCCTTGAGGAACGTCCTCGTTGAGGAGTGATGGATCGACGAACGCCCGGGTGCTAACGACAACGCTGTAGTTCCTGTCCTCGAGCTTCAGGCGCGAGAACATCTTGAGGGGTGAGTCGACGATGCTGCCCTTGCGGTAGTTCAGGTCCCCGTCGTCGTTGACGTCTCCCTGGGCCAGACCACCTTTTAAATTACCGCTGCTGCCAAAGCTCGTGCCGTACAATCTTGGATCGGGATTATTGGTCCGAACCGTCAGGCCGCCGGTGAACGTCGTCTCAATGGTGCCGGTGACGCCCGTGTTCCATAAGCTGAACTGGTTGCCCGTGGGAAGCGGAATGGTTTGCGCCCGAGCGAAAGGTGACGTCGCCATCAAGGTTAGTGTAGCCGCGGCATAAATCTTGGTATTCATTGTTTCCTCCGTGACGTTATTGTCGGGCCCTCTACGGGGCTCTTTTGGCTTCGGCGTCTAGGCAAGGTCCGTCGCGGACTGGACGATAGCGTGGACCATTTCGCGAACAAGCCGGATGTAGCGGTTCGACCTCACGACCCCGAAGAAAAACTCTGGAACTTGTTATTCAAACACACGTTATGAGTTGAAGACCAACGGGGGAACCCTCCTGACTGCCAAGTCTCGGCAGGTGGCTGAGCATAGGAGCATGGACGAGAGCCAGGCCGACGCGGTCGAGCAAACTCGTTACGACAGTTTGGATCTGGGACACGGGCACGACGTAGCGATGGTTGTGGCGGGCGAAGATGGATGGTGAATCCGGCTAGAAGGTAAAGCCGAAGCCCGGATAGTCGCCATACTCTTTTACGCTGGGTGTCAGCAGAAGTTTGTATAAGGGATCGGCGAGCACCTTCTGAGGTTTCCGGTAGACCCGGATACTCTAGCTTCCTACGGACTCGACCCCGCTTCATATTGTCGGCCACATATAGGTAAACTCGAGTGCCGCGCCTTCCCGTTGAGAAAAGCGCGCGGTCGAGAAGCAATCAGCATCTGATCATTGCCGGCACCGGTGTCTTGGCAGTAACTCGCTCGGCGGTGTGGCTAACATCATCCCACCCCGCGTGAAACTCCTCACTATGCGGTCGATGAGCGCATAAGCAGCGTTGCGTAGACCCATGGCGACCCGCACAATAGCGAATGATGCAACGTCATGGAAGCCTAGGCCGCGCGGCTGACATCGGCTGACGCTCGACTGGTACGAGCTTCGATACGGTTGAGCCACTCGTCGAGCATGCACGAACCGGGTGCGTTCAGCGCCGGGAACGCGCCGGCGATCCTGGCGTGGCACGATGCGGCCACTAGCGCCGGGTTGGAGACGATATATGTCGGCGCCCCCAGCACCGGCAGGCGCAGGCCGACGACTAGGTCGCGGAACGCGCTGGGCAGCGTGTCCGGTCCCTGTCGGGTCTGCGGCGCAGAAGGTCGCCGGTCTGTGGCTTCACGATCTTGAACACGCCGGTCGCGCGCACCGTTGGCGCACAGTAGGGCGGACGCGAACACCATGCCGCGGGTCGTCCGGTCGATCCAGGCGTGGCTCGACCCGGGTTCCGAGTAGGGCCGGCGCCAGGTAGTTTAGCCTCA
>CAXUCM010000290.1:0-2522 GCA_964249315.1 uncultured Acetobacteraceae bacterium
AGCGCGCGGTGCCGCCGCAATCGATCACCACGGCGGCGATCTCGCTCTCGATCGGCGGCGAGCGGAAGCCGTCGACGGCGGTGGCACCGGTCAGCTCGGCGAGCCGTTGCGCGACCGCGGGGATGTTGCCGCCGGTGACGGCGACGATCTTGTCCCGCTGCGCGGTCGGCTGGATCACCAGCGGGCCGCCCCAGCCCTGTCCGCCGCGTTCCACGCGCACGGCGCGGAACTGGCCGGCCTTCGCTGTCACGGGTGCCTGATCCATCGCCATCCCCAATCGTCGCGGACGCTGATGCGTCTCTGTGGTGTCGTGCTGCGCGCGGTGCGTCTACGAAGCGGCGAGCGGCACACCCTGCCGCCGCGCCAGGAACCGGGTGACGCGCTCGGTGACGATGCCGCGGAGCAGGATCACCACCAGGCCGGCGATGAAGTAGCGCACCGCGAGCGGTCCGAGCGGCAGGTGCAGCCGGGTCAGCCCATGCGCGACGCCGAGCCAGACGAACAGCTCGCTCGAGTTGCCGTGCGGGAACAGGCCGGTGATCGGATGGCAGAACGACACCGCGGAGTCGTAGAAGGCCGGCTTGTGCTCCTCCTCGATGAACACGCCGAAGGTGTAGGCCATCGGGTTGGTCAGGAAGAACATCGCCAGCACCGGCAGCAGCGTGTAGCGGGTCAGCGCGTAGCGGCCGGCGAAGCGCGCCAGGTTGTGCACGCGATGCTCGCCGATCATCTCGATCAGCGCGTACACCGCGGTCAGCAGCACGATCAGGGTCGGCAGGATGCCGGTGGCGAAGGCGACGAAGGTGCGGCCGCCTTCGTTGAACACGCCGATGAACGCTTCCGCGAAATGCGAGAGCATGAGCATGGTCTTGTCTCCCGGCCTGGTTCCTTGGGCGTCGTCGCTGGGCGGTATTCAGGCGATGGCGGTGCGTCGGCTCGCGGCGATCCGGTCGATCTGTGCCGCGGCGGCGCGGAACGCGTCCGCAAGTCGGGCGTCGCGCGCGGCGAAGCCGGCGCCGCTGCGGCACTGCTCGAGATCGGAGCCGACCAGCGCCGGCCAGGGCCGGAACTTGGCCCAGACCGTGCGGCCCTGCATGACCAGGGCGTGACGCACCGTGCCGGCCGGCGAGACCACGAGGATGGTGATCGCACCGCGTCCGAACCGGGCCCTGGCGCTACCCGAGCCGACGAAGCCGTCGGTCCAGTCCCGGCTCAGCGTATCGAGGGTATGTCGGTAGTGCCGCATCTGCAGCATGGTGCCGGCGATCTGCAATGCCCAGCAGATCCCGAACAGCAGCAACCCGGTCGCCCAGTTCATGATCGCCCACCCGCTTGAACGTTCGTTTGTTGATTGCTTGATGACGACGTGAACATTCATTCCACAGTCTGTCAAGTTGTATGAAGCTGGCACCATGTTCACGAAAGTTTGTGGCTATCATGTCGGTAATGCGATCGGAAGATCCCGTCCGGCACTCCGATACAAACGTCTTGACTGCTGAACATATATGCAGTGTTTTCACGGCGGGCGACGCCCCGCAGGGAGCCGAAGCATGAGCATCGCACTGGATCTCGCCCGGCGCGCCGAGGAGGGTCGTCCCGTCCGCGTCGGCCTGATCGGCTGCGGCGAGATGGGCACCGACATCGTCACCCAGATCGCGCTGATGCCGGGCATCGAGATCGCCGTGCTGGCCGAGATGCGCATCGACATGGCCTGGCTGGCGCTCGACGTCGCCGGCATCCCGCGCGAGGGCGCGCGGAACTGCGCCGACGTCGCGTCGGCGGAGGACGCGATCCTCGCCGGCAAGCTCGCCATCACCCAGGACGGCGTCGTCGCCTGCACTGCCGGCCCCGTCGACGTCATCATCGACGCCACCGGCAATCCGGGCATCGGCGCCGAGCTGGCGCTGCTGGCGATGCAGCACGGCAAGCATGTCGTGATGATGAACGTCGAGGCCGACGTCACCGTGGGCGCGATGCTGGCGCGCGAGGCGCGACGGGCCGGCGTCGGCTACTCGCTCGGCGCCGGCGACGAGCCGAGTGCCGCGATGGAGCTCATCAACTTCGTCCGGAGTCTCGGCTACCCGATCGTCGCCGCCGGCAAGGGCAAGAACAACCCGTTGCGCTTCGACGCCAGGCCCGTCGAGTACGAGGCGGAGGCGCGCGCGCGCCACATGAACCCGCGCATGCTGGTCGAGTTCGTCGACGGCTCCAAGACGATGATCGAGATGTGCGCGATCGCCAACGCGACCGGGCTGGTGCCGGACCGTCCAGGCATGCACGGGCCGGCGGCAACCCCGGAGCAGCTCGCCAGCATGCTGATCCCGCGCAGTGACGGCGGACTGCTGTCGCGCGCGGGCGTGGTCGACTACTCCGTCGGCAAGGGCGTGGCCCCAGGCGTGTTCGTCGTCATCAAGGCGCCGCATCCGCGCGTGCGCGAGCGCCTGACCGACCTGAAGATGGGTCCGGGGCCCTATTTCACCTTCCTGCGGCCGTACCATCTGACCAGCCTCGAGGTGCCGCTG
>CAXUCM010000290.1:2532-4994 GCA_964249315.1 uncultured Acetobacteraceae bacterium
GCACCCTCGGCAAGATCGGCGAGGACCATTATCGCGGCTGGCTCTCCACGGTCGAGGATGCGCGCGCGGGCGGGCTGCTGCCGATGGGTCTGGCCGAGCGCGCCGTCGTCACCGAGCCGGTGCGCGCCGGCGCGCCGCTCACCTGGCGCAACTGCCGCGTCGACGAGACCATGCAGATCGTCAGGCTCAGGCGTGCCCAGGACGCCCTGTTCGCGCCGCCGGCGCGGCAGGCCGCCGGCTGATGACCCAGGCCGACATCCTCACCCCGCCGCCCGACGAACAGGCCCGCAACCGGCCGGCGATCTACGACCGGCTGACCACGGCGCAGCTGCGCGAGTCGCTGCGCCGGATGCACCTGATCCGGCAGTTTGAGGAAGGCGCCGAGCAGGCCTACATGCGCGGCCAGATCCACGGCACCATGCACCTCTCGATCGGCCAGGAAGCCAGTGCCGTCGGCGTCTGCGTCGCGCTCGAGCCGCGCGACAAGATCACCTCGACGCATCGCGGCCACGGCCACTGCATCGGCAAGGGTGCCGACCCCAAGCGGATGTTCGCCGAGTTCTTCGGCAAGGAGACCGGCTACTGCCACGGCCGCGGCGGCTCGATGCATATCGCCGACGTCAGTCAGGGCAATCTCGGCGCCAACGGCATCGTCGGCGGCGGCCTGCCGATCGCCGTCGGCGCGGCACTCGCGCTGCGCCAGCAGAAGCGGGACGACGTCGTGGTCTGCTTCTTCGGCGACGGCGCCTCCAACGAGGGCGCCTTCCACGAGGCGCTGAACATGGCGGCGCTGTGGAAGCTCGCGGTGGTGTTCGTCTGCGAGAACAACCGCTACGCCATGTCCACCTCGACCGAGCGCTCGATGTCGGTGGTCAACGTCGCCGATCGCGCCCCCGCCTACAACATCCCCGCCCGGATCGTCGACGGCAACAACTTCGCCGAGGTCGCCGCGGCGGCCTGCGAGGCGGTCGACCGCGGCCGCGCCGGCGAGGGGCCGTCGCTGATCGAGAGCAAGACCTACCGCATCCGCGGCCATTCCCGCAGCGACCGCAACCGCTACCGAACCAAGGACGAGATCGAGGACTGGGTGCGTCGCGACCCGATCCGGCAGTTCGAGGAGGAGCTCGCAGCACTCGGCATCCTGGACGCGGCCGAGATCGCGGGCTTGCACGAGCAGGTCGAGCGCGAGATCGCCGAGGGCCTCGCCTACGCCGCCGACAGCCCGGCGCCGGACGTCGGCGAGCTGCTCCGCGACGTCTACTCGGCCTAGGCACATGGACCAGAACGTGCGGGAGCTGTCCTACGCGCAGGCGCTGCAGGAGGCGATGGGCCAGGCGATGCAGGCGGACGAGCGCGTCTTCCTGATGGGCGAGGATATCGGCGTCTATGGCGGCGCCTTCCAGGTCACCGGCGATCTCGTCGACCGCTTCGGCACCGACCGGGTGATCGACACCCCGATCGCCGAGCTCGGCGCCGCCGGGGTCGCGGTGGGTGCCGCGCTGTGCGGCGGCCGGCCGGTGTTCGAGTTCCAGTTCTCCGACTTCGCCACCCTGGCGATGGAGCAGATCGTCAACCAGGCGGCGAAGATCCGCTACATGCTGGGCGGCGCGGTCTCGGTGCCGCTGGTGATGCGCTTCCCGGCCGGCTCCGGCACCGGGGCGGCGGCTCAGCACAGCCAGAGTCTGGAAGCCTGGTTCGCGCACGTGCCGGGCCTGAAGGTGATCCAGCCTTCGACCCCGCACGATGCCAAGGGGATGCTGCTGAGCGCGATCGACGATCCCGACCCGGTGATGATCTTCGAGCACAAGCTGCTCTACAAGATGAAGGGCCCGGTTCCGGCGGACCCGTATCGCGTGCCGCTCGGACGCGCCGAGACCGTCCGGCGCGGGCGCGACCTGACCATCGTCGCGGGCGCGATCATGCTGCATCGGGCGCTCGCGGCGGCGTCGATCCTGGAGGCGGAGCGGATCGACGTCGAGGTGATCGACCTGCGCAGCCTGCGCCCGCTCGACCGCGACACCATCATCGAGAGCGTGTCGCGCACCACGCGCCTGCTCTGCGTGCATGAAGGCGTCAAGACGCTCGGCATCGGCAGCGAGATCGCAGCACTGATCGCCGAAAGCGAGGCGTTCGACCGGCTGGACGCGCCGATCGGCCGCCTCGGCGGCGCCGAATGCCCGCTGCCGTACAACCCGGAGCTCGAGAAGGCGGCGGTGCCGCAGGTCGACGACATCGTGGCGAAGGCACGCGCTCTCGTCCGCTGCAGGATCTAGCCATGGCATACGAGGTCATCTTCCCGCGCGTCGACATGGACATGACCTCCGGCCGGGTCAGTCGCTGGCTTGCCCGCGAGGGTGAGACGGTGCGCAAGGGCGACCCGCTGTTCGAGATCGAGACCGACAAGGCGGCGATGGAGATCGACGCGCCGGCGAGCGGCATCCTGCAGGGCGTCACCGCGGCCG
>CAXUCM010000291.1:0-4972 GCA_964249315.1 uncultured Acetobacteraceae bacterium
GGACGGCAGCGTGCTCGCCGCGATGCGCCGGCTGCGCAAGGACAATACCGGCTATTCGCTGCGCCACCTGCTGGTCGGCTCCGAGGGCACGCTCGGCATCATCACCGCCGCCGTGCTGCAGCTGGCGCCGCGGCCAGGCACGGTCGAGGTGGCGCTGTGCGGCGTGGCGTCGCCGGAGGCGGCACTCGCCCTGCTCGGCCGGCTGCGCCGGCAGGACGCCGCGGCGATCCAGGCGTTCGAGTTCATGTCCGGCACCAGCATGGCGCTGGTCACCGGGCTGATCGAGGGCGCCACCCTGCCGCTCTCGGCGCCGGCGCCCTGCTACGTGCTGGTCGAGCTCGCCACCGCCCGCGCCCAGGCCGACCTGCGCACGCTGCTGGAGGCGTCCCTCGCCGAGGCGCTGGAGGATGGCAGCGTGCTCGACGCCGTGCTCGCCGAGAGCGGTGCCCAGCGCGACGCGCTCTGGCGGCTGCGCGAGGAGCACGCGGAGGCGCAGAGGCGCGCCGGCGGCAACGTCAAGAACGACGTCTCGGTGCCGGTCTCGCGCGTGCCGGAGCTGATCGCGCGCGCCACCCAGGCGTGCGAGCGACTGGTCCCGGGGGTCCGGGTGGCGCCGTTCGGCCATCTCGGCGACGGCAACATCCATTTCAACCTGGTGCAGCCTGAGGCGATGCAGGCGGCCGCCTTCCTCGACCGCGAGCACGACATCATGCAGGCCGTCGGCGCGGTGGTGCGCGCGCTGGACGGCTCGTTCTCCGCCGAGCATGGCGTCGGCCGACTGAAGCCGGAGATGATGCGCGACTGGCGCGGCGGCGCCGAGCTCGAGACGATGCGTCGGATCAAGCGGGCGCTCGACCCGCTCGGCCTGTTCAATCCGGGCAAGCTGTTCCCGCCGGTCTGATCGCCCGTCTGATCTCCCCTGGGGGGGGGCCGGGAACGCGCCGCCGCCTCTCTCCGTTGACCCGGTATAGACGGATCAGGACGGCTCAGGCGTGGCGGAAACGCGACAGGCGTTAGAGGCGATCGGGTTGCTGCCCGATACCGAGATCGACCCGGCCGCGGCGGCGCTGCAGCTCGCCAGGCTGGACGCGCCGGATCGCGACTGGCTCGAGGCGTCGCGGCACCTCTCCGAGCTCGCCCGCGAGTCGGCCGCCATCGGCGCGGTGCTGTCCGGCCGCCCGGCGCAGGCGCGCATCGGCGCGCTGGCCGGCCTGATCCACGCCCGGCACGGCTATCGCGGCGACCGCGAGACCTACGACGATCTCGACAACGCCAACCTGATCCGCGTGATCGAGCGCCGGCGCGGGATGCCGGTCGCCCTCGGCGTGCTGTGGCTGCACTGCATCCGCGCCGCCGGCTGGGAAGGCTACGGCATCGACTTCCCCGGCCACTTCCTGGTCGCCCTCACCACCGATGCCGGCGACACCAGCACGCCCGTCTCCGGCACGCTGATCGACGGCTTCGCCGGCGGCGCCGTGGTCGACGGACCCGCGCTGCTGTCGCTGCTGCGCGCCTCGACCGGCCGCGACACGCCGATCCGCCCGGGCATGGTGCGGCCGATGGCGACGCGCGACGTGCTGCTCCGCCTGCAGCGCAACCTGGTGCAGCGCCGCCTCGCCTCGGGCGAGCTGCGCGGCGCGCTGGTCTCGCTCGAAGGCATGCTGCAGATCGCACCGGATGCGGCGCTGAACTGGCTGCATGCCGCCGACCTGCATCGACGCCTCGGTCAGCCGGACGCGGCGATCGCCTGCCTCGAACGCTTCCTCGCCCTGGTGCCGCAAAGCGACGCCTCGAACCAGGCGCGCCTCGATATCGAAGACCTCCGCAAGAAAGGTTAGATCAGGGCCCTGCCCTGAACCCGCTCAAGGCGAAGCCTTGAGAATCCTTTTGCTGCCGTTCGGCCGCGATTGCCTCCGTTGGAAGGCATGGGACGGGACCGTCAGTCCCTCTGCACCGAAGAGCCACCAGTTTCGGACAAACCAAGCGGCGACCTGCACTCTAAAAGGATTTCAAAGGCGAGCCTTTGATGGGGTCCAAGGGGCAAAGCCCGTTTGCTTGCTCGCGCCAGCCCTGCGCGGCCGCGGGCAGGTCGCTCGCGGGCCGCAGGCCGAGCAGGAACTCCAGCCCGTCGCGTTCGGTATCGCGGAACATCGTGCATTCGAACGCCAGCACGCCGAACTCGACCA
Organism: uncultured Acetobacteraceae bacterium; assembly: GCA_964249315.1. Classification (GTDB taxonomy): domain Bacteria; phylum Pseudomonadota; class Alphaproteobacteria; order Acetobacterales; family Acetobacteraceae; genus Lichenicoccus. Next base: position 2,187 of record CAXUCM010000291.1, read on the forward strand.
GCTCGGCGAGCAGGCGGCACAGCCCCGCCGGGGTGAACACCCAGCAATGCACGTCCTGATAGCGGCCGGTCGCCTGCACCTCGCGGCAGACGGCGTCCGCCCAGGCGTAGCGCGCGGCGTCCACCACCGGCGGCGGCGGCATCCTTCCGGCCCAGATCGCCGCCGCGTCCGCCTCGACGACGTGCAGGAAGTAGTCCGCGATCCGCGCCAGCGGCGGCGCGCGCAGGCCGGCCGCGTGTGCGGCCAGCACGTCCGCGAGCGTGCTCTCGGCGCGATGGCAGTCGAAGCAGAAGCGCTTGTCCGGCACCACCAGCCGGATCTCGCCGGCCGGCGTCAGCGCCCGGCCGACCGCGCGGAGCCAGCCGATCAGGTCCGGCACGTGCTCGATGACGTGCGAGGCGACGACGTAGTCGAGCCTGCCGTGGCGGCGGACCAGCCCGTCGAGCCCGTCCGCGTCCCAGACCCAGTCGATCGGTGCGAGCGCTGCCGTACGCACGCCGGGATCGTCGGCGTATTTCTGGACCAGGGTGTCGGTGTCGACATGGTCGACATAGAGCACGCGCCCCATCGCCGGGGTGACGATCGGCCGGTCGAGCGGGCCGACCTCGACGCCCAGCAGTCGCTCCACGTCGAGTCCGGCCAGCAACGCCTGGTTGCGCGGGTGCATGGCTGGCGCCGCTAGCGCGCGGCGATCCTGACCTCGGAGCGCCGCACCTGCGGGTCCGAGGCCGCCGCCATCTCCACCTGATACGGCTGCGCGCCGTCCGCCACGATCGCGTCGGCCACCGGGCGCCCATCCTCGGCGACCGCCGCACGCATCGCGTCGGCCTGCGCCGCCGGCGAGGCGGCGACCGGCACCACGCTCTGCACGGTGAACAGCACGTTCGGCTTTCGCGCCAGCGCCGCCTGCACCGCCTCGCGCAGCCCGGGCTGCCAGTCCGCCTCCGGCGTGCCGGACGCCACCGTGAACAGCGGCGGGATCGGCGCGGCAACCTGGACCGGGGCCGGCGTGCTGTGCGGCACCGGCGCGCGCCCGGCGCTGCGGTCGAAGCTGCGCTGATCGACCAGCTTGCAGCCGGCCAGCACGACGCAGCCGGCCAGCACGACGCGGGAACGCAGGGAGGCGGCGGCTGGCAGCGTCATGGCGCCGCACGCTCGCAGGGATCGTCGCGGACGGCAAGGCGAGCCGGCTTGCCGGGCGGTGGCGCCGGCTTCTATAACACGCGGGATGGACGTGGATTTGGCTTCGGAGCGGCTGCCCGCCGCGGAGGATACGGCGGACGATCGCATCCTCGCGGGTTCGCTGCGCGCGGCCGTCCTGCGCCAGCCGCATCGTGCACGGCACGCGCTCGGCATGGTGCAGGCCGCCAGCGTGCTGTGGAGCCGCTACCTGCGTTTCGACGCCGGCGATCCGCACTGGCCCGACCGCGACCGCTTCGTCGTCTCCGCGGCACGCTTCGCCCCGCTGCTGCGCGCGCTGCTCTGGCTCACCGGCGACGAGGCCGAGCCGGACGGTCAGCTGCTCGGCTTCGGACAGCATCCCGGCGTGGAGATGGCGATCGGGCCGGCCGGACAGGGCATCGCCACCGCGGCCGGCATGGCGATGGCCGAGCGCGTGCTGGCGGCGCGCTTCGGCCACTCGCTGGTCGATCACCGATGCTGGGTGCTGGCCTGCGAGACCGACCTCTCCGCCGGCGTCGCCCTGGAAGCCGCTTCCCTGGCCGGACAGATGCGGCTGGACCGGCTGACCGTGCTGTTCGAACTCGATGCCGGCGCCCCCGCGCGGGGCGAGAGCCAGGTGCCGGGCGAGGCGCCGTTCGGTCCGATGGCGCGCTTCGCCGCCTGCGGCTGGTCGGTGCGCCGGGTGGATGCGTCGGATCCGGAGGCGATCGCGCAAGCCGTCGCCGGCGCGATGCGCGGACGCAAGCCGAGCCTGATCGCCTGCGTCAGCGGCCAGGCGGAAGCGGCCGAAGCGCCGACGCCCGCCGCAGAGCTCGCGGAGGCCGGGTGTCGGGCCTGGCGCCTGAGCGGACGGCGCGGCCACGGCACCCGCCGCGCCTGGCTGAAGCGCCTGGCGCGGCACCGCGAGGCGCGCGAGTTCGAACGCGTCACCGCCGGCCGGCTGCCGGCCGGCTGGCGCCGGTCCTGGCGGGAAGCCTGGCATCAGGGCGGTATTGCGGCTCCCGGGCCGAATGCGGCGTCGGAGCCGTCCGGCGCGCAGCGCGGGCTGGACGCGCTGCTGGCGCTGCTGCCGGAATTCGTCAGCCTGTCCTGCGAGCCGCGCCTGCCGAGCATGCCGCAGCTCGGCCGGGTCGGCCGCTCGCTCTGCCTGGGCACGCAGGAGCACGGCATGGCGGCACTGCTCAACGGCATCGCGCTGCATGGCGGCCTGCTCGCCTGCGGCTCCGCCTCGTTCATCGCCATCGACCGCATGCGTCCGGCGCTCCGGCTCGGCGCGCTGATGGGCCGCCAGGTGATCCACCTGCTTACCCATGACGGGCTGGCGCTCGGCGAGGACGGCGCCGCCTGGCAGCCGGTCGAGCAGCTCGCCAGCCTGCGCGCGATGCCGAACGTCGCGGTGTTCCGGCCCGCCGACGGCACCGAGATGATGGAATGCTGGCAGCTGGCGCTGCATCGCACCGACGGTCCCAGCCTGATCGCGTTCTCCTCGCGGGTGCCGCCGGACCTGCGCGAGATGCTGCGCGACGCCGATCCCGGCTCGGCCAGCACGTAGCCGCCGGCGTGCCGCCCCCGCCAGGTGACGCTGATCGCCACCGGTCCCGAGA
>CAXUCM010000292.1:0-4955 GCA_964249315.1 uncultured Acetobacteraceae bacterium
GCGACACCATCGATCTTCAAAGGCACGTTGATCGCGCCGTGACCTTCGCGCGTAGGTCCGCGCGGCGTGACATAGCGAGCGTACACAGGCAGATCAGACGTGGAGATCACGTCGAGGTCACGGATCGCTCCATTGACCACAAAGCCCCCAACGCCTTGGCGCGTCGCACGACGGCAGATGTTTCCGCCGACAAGCGCTCGGTCTGCTAAGCCACCTCCGTCGATGAGTATGACCTCACCCGGCCGAGCCATATCAACCGCTTTTTGGACGAGTAGATTGTCGCCCGGCGTTGTTCGCACGGTAAGCGCAACTCCGAACAGCTTGCCTGAGCGATGCATTGGTCGCAGCCCTCCCATCGCTATCGGCTCGGGTGTGCTGTCCGCGAGAGTCGAACTGGTATGGCAGCGTAGGGCTGCCAAAATCTCGGAGTCGAGTTCGGGAGGAGATTGAAGGATCTCGGTTGGCATCGTATCATGTTCCTTCAGATTATACGCTCGCCGTACTTAGCAATTGCGGCTTCGGACAGCGTAAGACCGAGGCCAGGTTGCTCTTTCAGGGTCAACACTCCGTCGCGGACTGTTGGCGGATCCTCGTAGAGCTCAGACGACAAGGGATCACGTTCCGGATCGAAGGACTCGACAATACGTCCCGCCGGGCTTCCCGCGACGATGTGGGCGTGGATGAAGCAATCGTGGTGAGGCGCTACCTGCACGTGATTCAATTCACACAGGGCCGCAAGCTTTCGTCCTTCGGTGAAACCACCGCTCATAACGCAGTCGAACTGGAGGATCTGGACCGCCTTCTCCTCCAGTAGAGCGCGGCAGCCATAGGACGTCACTTCGTTCTCGCCAGCGGAGAGGGGGATGCGCGTTTCCTGCCTCAATAAGTTCAGAAGGCGCCGGTCGTCCTGCCATTGAACAGGTTCTTCCAGCCAGGTGAGGTTCAGAGGCTCAAGCATCCGGACGCCCTCGATCGCGGTGGGCAGATCCCAGGCGCGATTGACGTCAACGATTAACGACCGATCGGGCCCGATCACCTCGCGGACCAGCTCAAGCCGCGGTAGGTCGTCTTTGAGGGCAAGACCGCCAAACTTGCACTTGAAGGTCTGGTGCCCCTTGCCGACGAGCGCCTGGATTTCGTCGCGCAACTGCGCCAACCCCTTGCCCTCCTGGTAGTAGGCACAGGTGACGTAAGCCGGGACAGTGTTGCGGAAGCCGCCGAACAGCCGATACAGCGGCAGTCCAGCGGTCTTGCCGACGATGTCCCAGGCCGCGATGTCCAGGGCTGCAGAGATGCGGATGATCGCTTCCTGGGACCACCCCTTTTCGCTGGCCACGCGGCTGGTCGTCAGGCCGAACGATTTAGCGTAGAGGCGTTCGGGCGCCAAAGGATCCTCGCCGATCACCAGATCGCCGAAACCCGTCTTCAACGCGCTTGTCGCAAAGTCAAACGGCTTGTAGCTGGACGTGAGGCCAAATCCTTCGACCCCTTCGTCAGTCGTCAAGCGCACGAGTATTTCGTTCGCGGTAGGAACCTTGAAGTGGCTCGTCCAGTGCGGCCGCTCGGTCTCGGGTGCGCGCAATAGGTATGCTGTCAGGCCTGTTATCTTCATGTGAAACTTCCTTGAAAGAGATTGCCCGTCTTAGAGCCAGAGTTGCTGATGGCGACCTGCTCCAACGAAGGAGCTTGGAGCGGTCGAGTTCACGGACCCCGTCGCGGCGCCCGGTGAAGCCGCTGAGGCTGTCGTCGACGACGCGGTAGATCCGTTCGAAACTGACCGCTGCCGGTACGGTGCCTGTCTGGTCGAAAACACTTTTCAGTCTTCGCGTTTCCGATCGGATTTGATCACGGCTTTGCGATGTCGGTCAACGTAGAGTTTTCCAGCCGGAAGGCCTCTGTTCCAGCTTCATTGTTCTCACGGCACAATTCGGACAGGCCAGTCAGTCCGCCCGTCGTGTCATTTACCATGACATGTCCTTGTCACAGAACGCGGAGCTACCAGGGGCTGGCGCTATCGCAGGAGGTTGGAGCGGGCGAGCTCGAGAACCTCGTCGGCACGCCCGTTCATCACGGCCTTGAGCATGTAGAGCGTGAATCCCTTGGCCATCTCCGCCGTGATCTTGGGCGGCATGGCCAGCTCCATCCGGTTCACGACGGCGTCGATCAACACGGGGCCGGGGTGGGAGAGCGCTTCGGCCATCTTGGTCTCGACCTCCGCCGGGTCCTCGATGCGCACGCCGTGGATGCCGGCCGCCCGCGCCAGCGCGGCGAAATCCGGGTTCTGCAGCTTCGTCCCAGTATCGACGAAGCCGGAGGATTTCTGCTCCAGTTCAATGAAGCCGAGCGCGCCGTTGTTGAGTACTACGACCTTGATCGGCAGGTTGAGCTGCTTGGCCGACAGCAGGTCCCCCATGAGCATGGTGAAGCCGCCATCGCCCGAGAGCGAGATGACCTGCCGCCCAGGGAAGGCTGCCTGCACGCCCAAAGCCTGCGGCATCGCATTGGCCATCGAGCCATGCCAGAACGAGCCAATGAGGCGTCGCTTGCCGTTCATGCGCAGGTAGCGCGCCGCCCACGCTGTCGGTAGTCCAACATCGCAGGTGAACACGGCGTCGTCGGTTGCGATAGCGTCGACGGCCCGTGTCACATGCTGCGGATGGAGCGTACCACCTGCCCGGCCGCTGGCCAATTCATCCAGACCCTTGCGGGCATCTCGGTAGTGGCTGACGCAGGTGCGCAGGTGCTTATCGTCCTGTCTCTTCTGCAGCAGCGGCGACAGGGCTTGCAGCGTCGCGCGGACATCACCCAGCACACCGAGCTCGATCGGCGCCCGCCGCCCGATCGCCTCGGGCCGGATATCAACCTGTGCGATGCGCGCGTCCTTGGGAAAAAACTGCGTGTAGGGAAAATCCGTACCAAGCATCAGCAGCACGTCGCAACTCCCCATGGCGTAGTAGCCGGAAGAGAAGCCGATCAGCCCCGTCATCCCCACGTCGTAGGGATTGTCACCCTCGACGTATTCCTTGCCGCGCAGCGCGTGCACGATGGGGGATTGCAGGGCCTCGGCCACTTGCATCAGTTCGTCGTGCGCGCCCACGCAGCCGCCGCCGCACAATAGCGTCACCCGCTTGCCGCCGTTCAGCAACTCGGCGAGTTCGGCAACGGCGTCGGCCGCCGGGTGCACGGTCGGCGGCTGCAGCAGCAGGCTCCCCGGAACGGGCGGGGGCCCGTCCACCGTCGCGCGCAGCGCCACGTCCCCGGGTATGACGACCACGCACACGCAGCGCTCGGCCACTGCGCGGCGGACTGCCACCTCCAGAACGCGCGGCATCTGGCCAGGGCTCGAGACCAATTCGCAATAGCTGCTGCATTCCTGAAACAGCTGCTCTGGGTGAGTTTCCTGGAAGTAACCCGAGCCGATTTCAGAAGAGGGAATGTGCGCGGCAATCGCCACCACGGGCAGCCGTGAGCGGTGGCAGTCGAATAGGCCATTGATAAGGTGCAGATTTCCAGGGCCGCAGCTCCCGGCGCAGACGGCTAGCCGGCCGGTGACGTGCGCGTCGGCGCCCGCGGCGAAGGCCGCCACCTCCTCGTTCCGCGTGTGCAGCCACTGGATGCCGCCGTGGCGGCGGAGGGAGTCGGTAAACCCGTTGAGGCTGTCGCCGACAATTCCGTAAATCCGTCGCACGTTGGCGGCTGCCAGCACCTCAACCATTTGGTCGGCGACGTTTTTTGCCATGTCAGTTCTCCTTGTCTGTTGTGGGGCGAAGCTCAAAGTGGAACGTGGCGAAGCCGGATTCAGCGATAGCCAGGGACCGACGATCGGCCTTCAGGACGCCGTCGTCCCCGGTCCCACCTCCCGCCCTGGCGACGGCCTCAGACGAGGCCAGCGCCCGCGCCGAGGGCATGAGGCTATCGCGGAAGTCCGGGTGAGCGAGCTGAACCAAGGCTGTCACGCGTTCCGTCGAGGACGGACCCTTTCCAGCGTGAACAGCCCACTCTGTATTGGCTTCATGGTGTCCGTCATGGCCAATCTCCTATCTCACTTCTGAAACTCCCTAGAGACATATTGCCACACGGTAGCTTTTGCCAATTTATGGTGAAAGCACTCTTGATATGTTTTATAAATGGCTCATGGAGCTGCGCCACATCCGCTACTTCCTGGCGATCGCCAGGGAGGGCAACTTCACCCGGGCTGCCGCTGGTCTCGGCATCGGCCAACCTCCCCTCAGCTTGCAGATAAAGGACCTTGAGCAAGAGGTCGGTGCGTTGTTGTTCCGCCGCGTGGCGCACGGTGCCGAGCTTACCCCGGCAGGCCAGGCATTCTTGGCCGTTGTTGGTGGCATGCCGGAGTTGGCCGAGCGTGGCGTCAGGCATGCTCAGCGGGCGGCCCGAGGAGAGATCGGCATCCTGCGTGTCGGCTTCACGGCCTCTTCGGCATTCAATCCGGTGGTGCCTGCGGCTCTGCGGGTATTCCGCCGTGCCTATCCTGGTGTCGAGTTGATGCTGGAAGAGGCCAACACGACGCGGCTCATCGCAGGCCTCGATAATGGCGCCCTCGACATCGCCTTCCTTCGGCCGGAAGGCGCCGACGAAAGAGACCTTCAGTTACGGCTTGTTTCAGAAGAGCCTATGATGGTCGCTGTCCCGAGTGGTCATGCTGTGGTTGATGAAAAAGAAGTCGATCTCGCCCACTTAGCGAAAGACTCTTTTATTCTGTATCCAAGGAATATCGGGCCAATCCTCTATGACACGATCATCGATGCATGCCGCAAGTCTGGATTTGAGCCGCGCATCGAACAGTTCGCGCCACAGATATCCTCAATTGTCAACCTCGTGTCGGCGGAGTTAGGGGTTTCTATAGTCCCTGCGTCGATGAGCCAGCTCCATATCGCCGGAGTGTCTTTCCGCAAGATCAAGGACCAGGCACTGACTGCCTCGCTGGCACTCGCCTA
>CAXUCM010000293.1:0-1592 GCA_964249315.1 uncultured Acetobacteraceae bacterium
CTCCATGCCCTGGCCGACGGAGGCGGCGCCGCTCAGCTCCTGCTCGGTCTCCTGCACCAGCGTCACCATCGCGGCGACCGCCGCGTCGTAGATCCCGGGATTGGGGATGCGACGGCGCAGCAGCACCCGGCCGTCGCTGCCGAGTGCGGCGATCTCGATCTTGGTGCCGCCGAAATCGATGCCGATGCGGAAATCCGTCCGGGCTTCAACCATGTCCGCCTCGTTCCCGTGGAGTTCGTTTGCCCTATCATGCACCTGGGCACCGAAATCGGCCAGAGAGGGAGGGGCGCGTGGGCGAGACCGTGCTCGATGTCAAGGCGCTGAGCTGCCCGCTGCCGGTGCTGCGCGCCAACCGCGCACTGCGCGGCATGCGCGCCGGCGAGCGGCTGCGCCTGCTGGCGACGGACCCGGCCTCGGTCGCCGACGTGCAGGCGTTCTGCCGGGAGACCGGCCACGCGCTGGTCGCCTTCAGCGAGGAGGCCGGGGTGTTCTGCTTCGTCATCCGCCGCCGGCCGGACCCGGATGCCCCATGAGGGGTCTTTCATGCGCGCCGCCTGCGGGCTATCCCGGAGGCCGGCAGCAAGCAGGAGCCCCACCCTGATGTCAGACACCCTGTCGCAGCTTTCCTTCGAGGATGCGCTCGCCGAGCTGGAGAAGATCGTGCGCGGTCTCGAAGGCGGCCAGCAGAAGCTGGAGGACGCGATCGCCAGCTACGAGCGCGGCGCCGGCCTGCGGCGGCATTGCGAGGCCAAGCTGGCGCAGGCGGAGGCGCGCGTGCAGGCCATCGTCGAGCGTGCGGACGGCACGCCGGACCTGCGGCCGCTGGCCTGAGATGACGTCCGCGAGCGGGAGCGTGGCCGAGGAGAGCATCCGCGACGTGCTGGCGCGACGCGCCGGCGCGATCGAGCATACGCTGGACGCGCTGATCCCGCCGGTCTCCGGCGGCGAGGCGCGGCTGATCGAGGCGATGCGCTACGCCACGCTGGGCGGCGGCAAGCGGCTGCGCGGCTTCCTGGTCACCGAGGTCGCCGCCCTGTTCGACGCCGGCGAGGAGGCGGCCCTGCGCGCGGCCGCCTCGGTCGAGATGGTGCACGCCTACTCCCTGGTGCATGACGACCTGCCGGCGATGGATGACGACGATCTGCGTCGCGGCCAGCCTTCCACCCATATCCGCTTCGACGAGGCCACGGCGATCCTCGCCGGCGACGCGCTGCAGACGCTGGCCTTCGAGACGCTGGCCGATGCGCGCACGCACCCGGATGCCGGCGTGCGGGTGGCGCTGATCCGCGCCCTGGCCGAGGCGGCCGGCCCGTCCGGCATGGTCGGCGGCCAGATGATCGACATGCAGGGCGAAGGCCGCACGCTCAGCCTGGAGGCGGTCGAGCACCTGCACGCGCTGAAGACCGGCCGGCTGATCCGCTACAGCGCCGAGGCGGGAGCGATCCTGGGGGCGGCGAGGCTCGAGGTGCGAGCCCGGCTCGCCGCCTACGGCCGCGAGCTGGGTGCCGCGTTCCAGGTCGCCGACGACGTGCTGGACGCGACGGCGAGTGCGGCCGAACTCGGCAAGACCGCCGGCAAGGACCGCGAGGCCG
>CAXUCM010000293.1:1602-4936 GCA_964249315.1 uncultured Acetobacteraceae bacterium
CCGCCCGTGCTGTCCCTCCCGGCCGCCGCTGCGCCGCAACGTCCGCTACTTCCTGGCCCCGGCGGAGGCAGAGCAGGAAGGATTTCGCGCCGGCCGCCGCTGCGATCCCCGCGGCGAGCGGGCTGCGCTCGCCCGCTACGTGGTCGAGCGGCGCAGCTGAAGCGTCGGGAGTGAAGACGCGGGCCGATCAGCTCGTCGTCGAGCGCGGCCTGGCCCCCACCCGCGCCCGCGCGCAGGCGCTGATCCTGGCCGGGCTGGTGTTCAGCGGCGAAAGCCGCGTCGCCAAGGCGGGCGAGCAGCTGGCCGATACCGCCCCGCTGTCGCTGCGCGGCCAGGATCATCCCTGGGTATCACGCGGCGGCCTGAAGCTGGCGCACGCGCTGGCGTATTTCAGCCTCGACGCGATGGGACGTCGCTGCCTCGATATCGGCGCCTCCACCGGCGGCTTCACCGACGTGCTGCTCGCCGCCGGTGCCGCCCACGTGCATGCGGTGGATGTCGGCCACGGCCAGCTCGCCTGGAAGCTGCGTCAGGATCCGCGCGTGACGGTGCTCGAACGGGTCAACGCGCGCACGCTGGACCGGAGCATGGTCGCAGAGCCGGTCGAGGCGCTGGTATGCGATGCGAGCTTCATCGGCCTGCGCACCGTGCTGCCGGCCGGGCTCGCCCTGTGCGCGCCAACGGCCTGGGCCGTGGCCCTGATCAAGCCGCAATTCGAGGCCGGACGCGACGCGATCGGCGCGAAAGGCGTGGTGCGCGACGCGAGGGTGCATGAAGCGGTGTGCGAGACGATCCGGGATTGGTGGACGGCGATGCCCGGCTGGGCCGTGCTGGGGATCGAGCCGAGCCCGATCACCGGACCAGAAGGGAACCGGGAGTTCCTCATCGCGGCAGAGCGCCAGGGCCACGCCCTGGACCCGTCGTGCGAAGCACGCCTTCGTGTGACGCAGCCTTAGGCCCCCGATCCCACGATCGCTGCCTGCAGGTCGTGGTGCGAGACCTCGGCAAGGAGGGTCCAGATGTGTGCGGGTTCGGCCTCGATATCGGGATCGTTCAGCAGGTGATCGAGCTCATCCAGCTTCGCGTTATATTCGAGATCGTCCATCGCCAGCCTCCTGCAAGCCCTTCCGGTGCCGCATCATCAGGCTGCAGGAACGTGGCATTCCTGTGACGGGTTTGCCATAACAGTTGCATGCAAGCGAGGCCGCGCAATTACATTTTCTTGATCGGACGCGGACCGGTCGTCGCGGATGGTCTATACAGCGCCGCATGACCGCCGCACCCACGCGCCCCGCCGAGACGCTCGATGCGGCGGGCGCACGCATCCTCGCCAAGACCGCCTTGTTCGCGCCGCCCGCCGGCGTGCTCGCCGACGGACGGCGCGAGCTCGTCGGGTTGTCGCGCGAGCAGCTCACCGAGGCGCTGGTCGCACTCGGCGAGCAGCCCTTCCGCACCAAGCAGATCTGGCACTGGATCTACAACCAGGGCGTGACCGATTTCGCGGCGATGAGCTCGATCGGCAAGACGCTGCAGGCACGGCTCGCCGAGCGCTTCGTGATCGGCCGGCCCGAGGCCGGCACGGTGCAGACCGGCGCCGACGATACCCGCAAGTTCCTGTTCCGCTTCCGCGACGGCCAGGAAGCCGAGACCGTCTACATCCCGGACCGGCGCGAGGACCGCGGCGCCGTCTGCATCTCCAGCCAGGTCGGCTGCACGCTGTCCTGCCGCTTCTGCCATACCGGCACGCAGGCGCTGGTGCGCAACCTGGGTCCGGCCGAGATCGTCGGCCAGTTCATGGCCGCGCGCGACAGCTACGGCGAGTGGCCGAGCCCGGCCGGCGAGACGCCGCGTCTGCTCTCGACCATCGTGCTGATGGGCATGGGCGAGCCGCTGTACAACTACGAGAACGTCGCCCAGGCGATGCGCATCATCATGGACGGCGAGGGCATCGGCCTGTCGCGCCGTCGCATCACGCTGTCCACCGCCGGGGTGGTGCCGATGATGGACCGGGCCGGCGCCGAGCTCGGCATCAACCTGGCGGTGTCGCTGCACGCGGTGGATGACGCACTGCGCGACGAGATCGTGCCGCTGAACCGCAAATACCCGATCGCCGAGCTGATCGCCGCCTGCCGGCGCTACCCGGGCGCCTCGAACGCGCGCCGGATCACCTTCGAATACGTCATGCTGCGCGGCGTCAACGACAGCGAGGCGGAGGCGCGCGCGCTGGTCCGGCTGATCGCCGGCATCCCGGCCAAGGTGAACCTGATCCCGTTCAATCCCTGGCCCGGCAGCGCCTACCAGCCCTCGACCCGCACGAGCCTCGACCGCTTCGCCCGGATCGTCATGGAAGCCGGCTTCGCCTCCCCGGTCCGCATGCCGCGCGGCCGCGACATCCTCGCCGCCTGCGGCCAGCTGCGCACCGAGAGCCGGCGCGTCCGCCCGGCGGCCTGATCACCGCGACGGCGCCTCCTCCCCCGTCACGACCGGGAGACGCTGCACGCGCGAGCGGAACATCGGCAGCGTGCCGGTCCACAGCACCCGGGCGACGCGATCGGTATGGTTCGACCAGGAATGCGGCCGGTTGCCGCGGAAATGCAGGCTGTCGCCGGCGGCCAGGACCATCTCCTCGCCGTCCATGCGGTCGGTGATGCTGCCCTCGATGATGTAGAGGATCTCCTCGCCCTCGTGGCTGACCGTCTCCGAGCGGTAGCCCGGCGGGATGTTGAGGATGAAGGAGGACAGCACGTTGCCGGCGAAATCAGCGGCGATGCGCTCGTAGACGATCGAGGAGCCGTGCACCGAGAAGGTATCGCGGCTGCCGGCGCGGGTGAGCCCGTTCTCCAGGCTGGGCACCGCGATGAAATAGTCCATGCCGACATCGAGGTGACGGGCGACCTGCGCCAGCGTGCCGAGCGAGGGCGTCGCCTGGTCGCGCTCGATGACGCTGAGATGGCTGACCGAGATGCCGGCGGCATCGCTCAGCACCTGCAGCGTCATGCGCAGCTGCCGGCGCCGCGCACGGATCAGCGCGCCGACCTTCGGCCGTGCGGGCTGGTCAGGACGCGGTATGATCGAAGACAATCTTCCAGCCGCCCGCGGTCCGATGCAACACGAGCGGGACCATGCCATGCGATCCGCCCGAGGGCGAGGCCGGCAGGGAAGTGAGATGGGGGCGGAGAGGCTGTGAAGCAATCCTGTCTGGGTGTGTGTGAGACAGTTGAGACGATGGTGCCGACCTTGATCGGTGGGCGGCAGAGCGTCGGCCGCATTGTTCCATTATCGCCGGCTAAGCGTCTGCAGACGTCGCTGACGATGGTGCGCCGTAACCTTGCGA
>CAXUCM010000294.1:0-4918 GCA_964249315.1 uncultured Acetobacteraceae bacterium
CCAACCTTTTGCACTGGGCGCAAGGATTGCATGAAGCGCCGACATGATTGATCGACCTGTAGGCAGGCGTGCCGTGTTGCTCGGTGCCGCAGGCCTTGCAATGACGGCGCGGGGACGCGCGGCGAGCCCGCGCGTCCGTCTGCTGACCAACTGGTACGCGCAAGCCGAGCATGGCGGCTTCTACCAGGCGCAGGCGGCCGGGCTATACCGGCAGGCGGGTGTCGATGCCGTCATCGACATGGGCGGCCCGCAGATGAACGTGATCCAGCTGCTGCTTGCCGGCGCCTGCGACCTGGTGCTGGCGCAGCCGGAGGCGATCCTGGGAGGGCTGCAGCACGGGCTGCCGCTGGTCGCGGTCGCCACCAGCTTCCAGAAGGCGCTCGGCGGCCTGATGGTGCATCCGGAGATCACCGACCTCGCCCAGCTCAAGGGACATCCGATCCTGATCAGCTCGGAGAGCCGCACCACCTCCTGGCCCTGGCTGAAGCGGAAATACGGCTTCTCCGACTCCCAGCTCGGCACCTACACCTTCAACCTGCAGCCTTTCATCTTCAACCCGCAGGTGGCGATCCAGTCCTACGCGACGTCGGAGCCGTATGCCGCCATGCAGAAGAAGGTGCCGTACCGCTTCCTGCTGTTTTCCGATTACGGCCTCGACGGCTACAACAACCTGCTGGTCACCACGCGCGCGACCTTGCAGGCGAAACGGCAGGCGCTGGCCGGCTTCCTCGCCGCCAGCATGCAGGGCTGGAAGCAGGTGCTCGACGGCGATGTCGGTCCGGCCACCGCCGCCATCATCGCCGCCAACCCGATCATGACCCGCGAGCAGATCGGCTGGTCGTTTCAGCAGCTCCGGCGCATACGCGCGCTCGGCGCTCCCGGCAGCGCGATCGGCCATATGAGCGACGGCCTGTGGGCGCACACGCGGCAGCGCGACGTCGAGATCGGCCTGATCCCGGCAGCACTCGACTGGCATGCCGCCTATACGCTGGAGTTCGGCGCCGCGATGACGGCGATGGCGTGAGCGGCGCGATGCTGCCGCGTCGACGCTGGCAGGAGATGAGCTGGCCCGAGTTCCGGCGTCTGCCGGCGGACACCGTCGCCGTGCTGCCGGTCGGCGCCATCGAGCAGCACGGCCCGCATCTTCCCGTCTGCGTCGACCGGTGCATCAACGCCGAACTGCTCGACCGCGCGCTCGCCGCCGCACCCGCCGACCTGCACGTCACCGCGCTGCCGATGCAGAGCGTCGGCAAGAGCGAGGAGCATGTCGCCTACCCGGGGACGCTGATGCTGTCGGCACGGACGCTGACCGACATGCTGGTCGAGCTCGGCGAATGCGTCGCCCGCGCCGGGGTGCGCCGGCTGCTGCTGCTGAACTCGCATGGCGGCCAGCCGCAGATCCTCGACATCGTCGCGCGCACGCTGCGTCGCACGCGCGGAATGTTCGTGGTCAACGCGAGCTGGGGCAGCCTCGGCCTGCCGGAGGGAATGTTCGACGCGGCCGAGCGCCGCTTCGGCATCCATGGCGGCGAGATCGAGACCTCGCTGATGCTGCATCTGCGCCCCGAGCTGGTGCAGATGCAGCATGCGCGGGATTTCCGCTCCGCCGCGCGCGATCTCGCAGCGCATTGCGAACTGCTCGAGGCGGAAGGCCGCATCGGCTTCGGCTGGCTGACGCAGGACCTGCATCCCGCCGGCGCCTGCGGCAATGCCGCGGCCGCCACCGCGGCGAAGGGGCGCGCGGTCGCCGAGCACCAGGTCGCGCGTCTGCTGGTGCTGCTGCGCGAGATCGCCGGCTACGACCTGGACCGGCTGCGCGACGACGCCAGCATCTCCGAGACATGAGGCAAGGCGGCATGGATCTCGCAGGCTTCCTCGCGGCGTTGGGCGACATCCCGTCCCAGTCCGATCCGGTGCTGGTGCGGCGCAAGAGCCGCGACTTCTACTGGTACAGCCCGGTGCTCAAGCGCCAGCTCGACGACAAGCTCGGCGACGTGGTGGTGGCGCCCCGCGACGAGGCCGACCTGCTCCGCCTCGCTGCCCTCGCCTGCGCGCACGACGTGCCGCTGACCACGCGCGGCGGCGGCACCGGCAATTACGGCCAGGCGGTGCCGCTCGCGGGGGGCGCCATCGTCGACATGGCGGCGTTCGATGCGCTGCTTCGGGTGCGCGACGGCGTCGCCCGGGCGCAGGCCGGCATCAACCTGCTGCAGCTGGACCGGGCGCTGCGACGACAGGGGCACGAGATCCGCATGTATCCGTCGACCAAGCGCACCGCCAGCCTGGGCGGCTTCATCGCCGGCGGCTCCGGCGGCATCGGCTCGGTGAGCTGGGGCGGACTGCGCGATCCCGGCAATCTGCTCGCCGCGCGCATGGTGACGCTGCAGGATCCGCCGCGGGCGGTGGAGCTGCACGGCGCCGAGTGCGACGCGATCAACCATGCCTACGGCACCACCGGCATCGTCACCGAGCTGGAGATCCCGGTGCAGCCGGCGGTGGCCTGGCGCGAGCTGGCCTACAGCTTCGAGGATTTCGAATCCGCCGTCGGCTTCGGCCTCGCCTTCGCCTCGCAGTTCGGCATCGAGAAGAAGCTCTGCAGCGTCACCGATGCGTCGCTGACGCCGTTCTTCGGCCCGCTGCGCGAGTGCGCGCCGCAGGACCGGCCGCTGGCGCTGCTGCTGGTCGCACCCGCGGGGGTGCCGCCGACCCAGGCGCTGGCGCGAGCGTTCGGAGCCACATTGTGCGTCGAGGGCGACCTCGCTCAGGCCGAGGACGATCCCGCCCGCACGCCGCTCTACGAACTGACCTGGAACCACACCACGCTGCAGGTGCTCAAGCGCGACCGCAGTGCGACCTACCTGCAGTGCCTGTATCCGCCGGACGGGCTGCTCGAGCGCATCGGGCGCATCCGCGCGCAGTTCGCGGACGAGATCATGATGCATCTCGAGTTCATCCCGTCCGGCGTCGGCGGGCCGCCGCGGATGACCTGCTCGGCGCTGCCGGTGGTGCGCTTCTCCACCGAGGCGCGGCTCGAGGAGATCATCCGGCTGCACGAGGCGGACGGCGTGAGGATCGCCAACCCGCACGTCTATACGATCGAGGATGGCGGCATCCATCGGGTCGCCTCCGCCGACCTCGCGCGCGGCAAGCGGAAGTACGATCCGCGCGGCCTGCTCAACCCGGGCAAGATGCGCAGCTTCGTGCAGCCGTCATGACGGCGCCATACGAGGCGGTGCGCGGTCCGCGCACGGAGACGATGACGACGCGCGACGGCACCCGCCTGGTCGCCGACATCTGGGAGCCGGAGGCACCCGGACCGTTCCCGGTGCTGATGATGCGGCAGGCCTATGGGCGCACGGTCGGCACCTCGCTGTGCTACGCGCCGCCGGCCTGGTACGCGTCGCACGGCTACATCGTGGTGATCCAGGACGTGCGCGGCCGCGGCGACTCCGCCGGCGCGTTCGTGCTGTTCCGGCACGAGGCACGCGACGGTGCGGACGCCGTCGCCTGGGCGTCGCGGCTGCCGCGCGCGAACGGACGCGTCGGCATGTTCGGCTTCTCGTTCCAGGGCACCAACCAGCTGCTCGCCGCGACCGAGCCGTGTCCGGCGCTGCGCGCGGTGGCGCCGGCGATGATCGGCTGGGACCTGCGCACCGACTGGGCCTACGAGAACGGCGCCTTCCCGCTGCGCGCGGGCCTCGGCTGGGCGACCCAGCTCGGCGCCGAGACGGCGCGACACGTCGGCGACCATGCCGCCCAGGCCGAACTGTTCGCCGCCGGCCGCGCGCTGCCGCTGCACGGGCCACGGCCGGGGCGGCCGGAATACATCGAGCGGCTCGGCCGCTACTGCCACTATGCCGACTGGGCCGACCAGCCGCAGGACGGCGAGATGTGGCGCACGATCTCGCCGGCGAGCCGCACCGAGGCGATCGTCGCCCAGGCACCGGCGGTGCTGCTGGTCGGCGGCTGGTACGACAGCCATCTGCCCGGAACGCTCGCCGCCTATCGGGCGCTGCGCGGGCGCGTGCCGCTGCAGCTCGTGGTCGGTCCCTGGTCGCACTTCCCGTGGGACCGCAAGGTCGGCGAGCTCGATTTCGGCGCGGACGCGATCACCGACATCGACCAGCGGCAGCTGGCCTGGTTCGACCGCTGGCTGCGGCACGACGCTGCACCCGAGCCGGAGACGACGCTGCACCTGTTCGACATGGGCGCCCGGCGCTGGCGCCAGACGGACGACCTGCCCGAGGCGCGCGACCTGCTGTGGCTGCGCGGCTCCGGCCGTGCCGCGATCGACACGCGCGACGGCAGCCTGGAGGCGGAGCCGGGGCCGGCCTCGCAGGAATACCTGGTGCACGATCCCTGGCGGCCGCCGGCGCCGTGCGGCGGCAGCTTCGGCCTCCCGGCCGGTCCGCTCGACCGTCGCGGCACCGATGCGCGCTCCGACGTGCTCACCTTCACCACCACCGCGTTCGACCGGGCACGGCTGCTCTGCGGCGCCGTGCGCCTGCGCCTCGCGGTCGACACCGACGCAAGCTCGTTCGACCTGCACGCCACCCTGTCGCGCGTGACACCGGAGGAGGCCGCGTACGCGCTGGCGGAAGGCTACGGCAGCTTCGTGCCCGCTGCCGCGACGGTGGAGCTGCCGATGCGCGCCACCTGCCTCACCGTGCAGCCCGGCGAACGGCTGCGGCTCTCCATCGCCGCCGCCTGCTTTCCGGCCTTCGCGGTCAATCCCGGCACCGGCGCGCGGCCCTGGGACGCCTCGCTGGACTCGCTGGGCGTGATCACGCTGCGCATCGGCACCGGCGCTTCCAGCGGGTCCGCCCTGCTGCTTGCCCTGGAGGGAACCGCGCCATGACGCCATAAGGTTGGGGCTCCGCCCCCATCGATCCGCTTCGCGGCTCGATCGCCAAAGGCT
>CAXUCM010000295.1:0-4513 GCA_964249315.1 uncultured Acetobacteraceae bacterium
TCTCGAACCTGAAGTCACAAGACCAAGGCTCTGCCCTGGACCCGCTCAAGGCTCGGCCTTGAGAATCCGTCACCAAGAGATCTCCAAGGGCGCGCCTTCGCCCCAACCTTGACTCTCCGTACGTCGGTCCCTGCGGGTAACGCCATAAGGATTGAGGTTCAGAGCACCGACAGGACGCCGCCATCCACGTAGATCACCTGGCCGTTGACGAAGTCCGAGGCGCGCGAGGCCAGGAACACCGCCGCCCCGCACAGCTCCTCGACCCGGCCCCAACGGCCGGCCGGGGTGCGCGCACGCAGCCATGCGTCGAAGGCGGGATCGTCGCGCAGCCGCCGGTTCATCGGCGTATCGAAATAGCCGGGTCCGATCGCGTTGATCTGCAATCCATGCCCGGCCCAGTCCGCGCACATGCCGCGGGTCAGCATCTTCACCGCGCCCTTCGATGCGGTGTAGGGCGCGATGGTCGGCCGTCCGACCTCGCTCTGCAGGCTGGCGATGTTGATGATCTTGCCACGCCCGCGCGGGATCATCCGGCGTGCGACCGCCTGGCCGACGAAGAACACGCTGTCGAGGTTGCAGCGCATCACCTCGTGCCAGGTCTCGATGGGGAACGCGTCGAGCGGCATGCGTCGCTGGATGCCGGCGTTATTGACCAGGATGTCGATCGCGCCGACCTCGTCCTCGATCCGGGCGATGCCGGCCGCGACCGCCTCCGGATCGGTCACGTCGAACACCCCGAGCCCGCCCAGGGCACCCGGCACCGATCCGCCGAACTGCGTCGCCGCGTCGGCGAGACGGTCGCCGTCGCGGCCGTTCAGCACCACGCGCGCGCCGGCCTCGGCCAGGCCTTGGGCGATTGCCAGACCGATGCCCTGACTGGATCCGGTCACCAGCGCCAGGCGCCCGGTCAGGTCGAACAGGTCGGAGGCCATCGATCGTGTTTCCCTCTCGGGCGGGATCCTGCAGCGGGGCTTCCGCCCGCCTTGGGAGAGTGGCATATCGATGTGCACGGTCACAGGTTAAGAGTCCGGTGCGAAGCCGGCGGTGGCGGGGGGTTCGATGCTGGCTGCGGTGCTGCACGGCGCACAGGATCTGCGCATCGAGGAGCGTCCGCAACGGGCGCTGCGAGACGGCGAGGCCCGGGTGCGGGTCGTCTGCGGCGGCATCTGCGGCTCGGACCTGTCCTACTTCCATAAGGGCGGCGTCGGCGACTTCCGCCTGCGCGAGCCGCTCACCCTCGGCCACGAGGTCGCCGGCGAGATCGTCGAGCTGGCGGCACCCGACGTTGCATCCCCGGGCGTGGCGGTCGGCGCCCGGGTCGCGATCAATCCGGGCCGCGCCTGCCGGCATTGCGCGTTCTGCCGTGCCGGCCGCGCCAATCTCTGTCGCTCCATGCGCTTCCTGGGCAGTGCCGCGCTGATGCCGCACGTGCAGGGCGCCTTCAGCGAGAGCGTCATCGTGCGTGCCGACCAGTGCGTGCCGGTGCCGGCCGGAATGGCGTTCCGCCTCGCCGCCTGCGCCGAGCCGCTCGCGGTGGCACTGCACGGCGTGCGCCGCGCGGGGGAGCTGCTCGGCCGGCAGGTGCTGGTCGCCGGCGCCGGACCGATCGGCCTGCTCTGCCTGGCCGCCAGCCTGCATGCCGGCGCCGCCGCGGTCACCGTCACCGACCTGTTCGAGGCGCCCCTGCGCGTCGCGCGCGCGATGAGGGCGACGCATACCGTCGAGGTGCGAAGCGATCCGGCCGCCCTGGCCACGCGCGCGGCACAGCTCGGCGGCTTCGACGTCGCCCTCGAAGCCACCGGCGCGATCGCCTCGCTGACCGGCATGCCGGCGCTGATCCGGCCAGGCGGCCGCATCGTCCAGCTCGGCATGCTGCCGCCGGGCACGGTGCCGCTGCCGGTCAACCTGCTGATGGCGCGCGAGATCGACCTGGTCGCCTCGTTCCGCTTCCACGAGGAGTTCGACATCGCCGTCGCCGCACTCGGCTCCGGCCGCATCGACGTCTCGCCGATCCTGTCGGCGAGTTTCCCGCTATCCGAAGCGCATGCCGCCTTCGCGATGGCCGCCGACCGCCAGCGCGCGATCAAGGTGCACCTGCAGATCGGTTGAGACGGAGCTCCCTGGATGGTCGCGCTGCTCGAGTTCGAAGGCGTCAGCAAGCGGTTCGGCGGCACGCTGGCGATCGACCAGGTCTCGCTGACGCTGCAGGCGGGCGAGATCCTCGCCCTGCTCGGCGAGAACGGCGCCGGCAAGTCCACGCTGATCAAGGCGCTGGCCGGGATCCATACGCCCGATGCCGGGCGCATCCTGTTCCGCGGCGAGCCCTACCGGCACCTGCGCGCCCGTCGCGGCGAACGCCAGGCGATCGCCTTCATCCACCAGGATCTGGGCCTGATCGACTGGATGACCGTCGCCGAGAACATCGCCCTCGGGGTCGGCTACGCGCGCCGAGGCGGACTGATCTCCTGGCGGCGTTCGCGGCAGCGCGCGCTGTCGGTGCTGCGCACGATGAGTGCGGACATCGATGCGGATGCGCGCATCATGCATCTCACCCGCACCGAGCGCTCGCTGGTGGCGATCGGGCGCGCGCTGGCCGCGCAGGCGGAGGTGCTGGTGCTCGACGAGCCGACCGCGAGTCTGCCGGCCGACGAGGTCGAGCGGCTGCTGGCGGTGCTGCGCGACCTGCGCCGTCAGGGGATCGGCATGATCTACGTCTCGCATCGGCTGGACGAGGTGTTCCAGGTCGCCGACCGCGTCGCGGTGCTGCGCGACGGCCGGCTGGTCGGCGCCAAGCGCGTGCACGACACCGATCCGGCGGACCTGGTCACCATGATCGTCGGCCGGCCGCCCGAGCAGGTGTTCGCGCGCGCCGATGCGCCCGGCGAGGCCGGCTGCCTGGTGCTGGAAGGGCTCGTCGCCGGCGGTGCCGGTCCGGTCAGCCTGACCGTGCGTCGCGGCGAGATGGTCGGCCTGGTCGGGCTGCGCGGCGCCGGCCAGGACGCCATCGGCCGGGCGCTGTTCGGCTGCGGCGAGCTGAGCCACGGCAGCATGACGCTCGACGGCCGCGCGTATCGGCCGCGCAGCCCGGGCGAGGCGATGCGTGCGGGAGTGGGCCTGGTCGCCGGCGATCGCGTCGGCGAGAGCCTCGGCATGCCGCTCAGCGTGCGCGAGAACCTGTTCCTCAATCCGGCCGCGCGCGGGCATGCGCTGCTGTCTCTGCGATCCCCGTCCCGCGAACGCGACGCGTGTCGCGCCGCCGGAGCGCGGATGAGCCTGAGACCGAACGATCCGCGCCGGCCGGTGGAGACGCTCTCGGGCGGCAACCAGCAGAAGGTCGTGCTGGCGCGCTGGCTCGGCATCGCGAGGAGCCTGCTGATCCTCGAGGAACCGACCGCCGGCGTGGATGTCGGCGCCAAGGCGGAGATCTACGCGCTGCTGCGCACCGCCCTGCAGGGCGGCCTCGCCATCGTGGTGGTGGCCACGGATCTCGAGGAGGTCAGCAAGATCTGCCATCGCGCGCTGGTGTTCAGCCAGGGCCGGGTCGGCGCGGAGATCGAGCGGGAGGCGCTGTCGGTGCAGAGCCTGCTGCAGGCCGCCTCGGCGGACGGGCCGCGCGCGCGTCACGCGGCAGCGGACGAGGTGCCGGCATGAACTCGCTGAAATCGACGGCGCTGGAGCCGGCGCCCGGCAGCCTCGCCGGCCTGTCGACCGGCGCGCGCATCGCCAGGTTCCTGCCGGTCTACGGCCTGGTGCTGCTCGCCATCGTCCTCGCCGCCCTGTTCTCGATCCTGCTGCCCGACACCTTCCCGACCTGGCTCAACGTCCGCTCCCTGCTCAGCGACAAGGGGGTGATCGCGATGCTCTCGCTGGCAGCGACGGTGCCGATGATGACCGGCAAGATCGACCTGACCGTCGGCTACGGCGTCGTGCTCTGGCACATCCTGGCGATCTCGCTACAGCTCGACGGGCTGCCGTGGCCGCTCGCGGTGCTGGCGGTGCTGGCGCTCGGAACGCTGTTCGGCCTGCTCAACGGCATCCTGGTCGAGGTCGCGCAGATCGACAGCTTCATCGCCACGCTGGGCACCGGCACGGTGACCTACGCGGTCGCCCTCTGGTGGACCGACGGCAGGCAGCTGATCGGCCACCTGTCGCCCTCCTTCTTCGTCATCGAGACGGCAAGCCTGTTCGGCATCCCCGCCCCTGCCCTGTACGTGGCAGCCCTCGCGCTGCTGCTCTGGGTGGTCTCGGTCTACACGCCGCTCGGCCGCTACCTGTATGCGATCGGCGCCAACCCGCGCGCGGCCGAGCTCAACGGCATCCCGACCCGGCGCTACGTCATGCTCGCCTTCATGACCTCGGGCTGCATCACCGCGATCGCCGGGGTGATGCTGGCCGCGCGCCTGCGGCTGGGCCAGGCCAGCGTCGGGCTCGAATTCCTGCTGCCGGCGCTGGTCGGCGCCTTCCTCGGCTCGACCACGATCACGCCAGGGCGGGTCAATATCTGGGGCACCAT
>CAXUCM010000295.1:4523-4870 GCA_964249315.1 uncultured Acetobacteraceae bacterium
CGTCATCCTCGCCATCGGCATCTCGGGGATCGAGCAGCTCGGCGGCGCCTTCTGGGTGGAGCCGGCCTTCAACGGCGCCACGCTACTGGTGGCGATCGGGCTGGCGAGCTGGACCGGGCGACGCCCGGCACGAAGCACGTAGGGGACGGATTTCGATGCGTAAGTTTAACGACCATGGCCCGGCCATCGCGACCGCCCTTGCGCTGCTGCTCGCCTGTCCGGCAGCCGCGCCTGCCGCCGGCAGCGGCGACGACGCGCTGGCACAGGCCAGGCAGGCGGTCGCCGACGCCACCGCACCGGCCTCGAAGTGGGCCGGCCCGACCACGGGTCCGCGCGCGGTCTCGTCG
>CAXUCM010000296.1:0-4862 GCA_964249315.1 uncultured Acetobacteraceae bacterium
CGAGGCCGCGATCGAGGCCCGGCACGGGGTGGCGCTGATGGCGATCGCCGACCTCGCGCAGGACTACATGCAGCTGCGCGGCACGCAGGCGATGATCGCGATCACCACGGCCAACCTCGCCGATGCCAGCCGCAACGCGGCACTGGTGCGCAACCAGTTCGCCAACGGCGTCGGCACCACGCTCGACATCGCCAACGCCGAGGCGCAGCGCGCGACGATCGCGGCCGGCCTGCCGCCGCTGCGCGCCTCGGCGGCCCAGCTGGTCAACGCGATCGGCTACCTGCTGGCCCAGCCGCCGCGTGCGCTCGAGGCCGAGCTGGACCAGCCGCGGGCCCTGCCGATGGTGCCACCCGACGTTCCGGTCGGCCTGCCGGGCGAGCTCGCGCGTCGCCGGCCCGACATACGCGAGGCGGAGGCGCGGCTGCATGCGGCGACCGCCGAGACCGGGGTCGCGGTCGCCAACTTCTACCCGGACGTTCGGCTGACCGGGCAGCTCGGCACGCAGGCGCTGCAGTTCCCGCAATCCTTCAACCTGATGTCCGGCTACTACATGGTCGGCCCGTCGATCGACATCCCGATCTTCGAGGGCGGCCGGCTGCGTGCGACCTTGCGGCTGCGCCGCTCGCAGCAGCGCGAGGCGGCGATCACCTACCGCAGCACCGTGCTGCAGGCCTGGCAGGACGTCGACAACGCGCTGACCGCCTACGCCGAGGCGCGGCAGCGGCGCGAGCAGATCGCCGAGGCGGTGCGGCAGAACCGGATTGCGCTGGCCGCCTCGCGGCAGCGCTACCAGCAGGGCGCGGTGGATTTCCTCAACGTGCTGACGTCGCAGAGCGCGCTGCTGCAGGACCAGAACCAACTCGCCGGCAGCGACGCGCAGATCGAGACCGATCTGGTATCGATCTACCGGGCCCTCGGCGGCGGCTGGCAGGTCGCCGACCAGCGGCCTTGAAGGTTCTAGGCCAGGGCTCCGCCCTGGACCCGCTCAAGGCACAGCCTTGAGAATCCATCTGTTTTCAGAGTTTTCCAGAGACGAGCCTTTGATGGGCTTGGCGACAATCGAACTGCGCTCTTGCGCACTCAATGCGTCAGTCGCGCCACCCGTCCGCCGATCTCGCTCAGCTTTGACCAGACGCTAAACACGCTACCTAACACCATCCAGGTCAAGACCGACAGCCGGGTTTCGACACGTGCAAGCCGAGCTTCATGGTAGGTCGCGACCTCGGTTGCAGCCTTCGTCGCCAGCTCTTCGCTCGCCCCCGGCATCCACCAACACTGCCGGGCTGGGTGCCTGGGCATCGATGCAGAAACGGATTCTCAAGGCTGAGCCTTGAGCGGGTCCAGGGCAGCGCCCTGGCCTGGCTTCGGCCGAACGCCGAGGATATGCGCGATCGCGTAGGTCAGATCCGGCCGGTTCAGCGTGTAGAAGTGGAACTCGTCGACGCCGTTGGCCTGCAGCAGCCGCACCTGCTCGGCCGCCACCACCGCGCCCACCATCCGGCGGATCTCCGGATCCTCCTCGCTGCCGGCGAACATCGCCTCGAGCCAGGCCGGGATGGCGGTGCCGCAGCTCAGCGCGAAGCGCTTGGCGGAGCCGAAGTTCGACACCGGCATGATCCCCGGCACCACCGGCGCGGTGATGCCGGCGGCGAGGCAGCGGTCGATGAAGCGCAGGTACGTCTCCGCCTCGAAGAACACCTGGGTAATGGCTCGGGTGGCGCCGGCATCGAGCTTGCGCTTGAGGTTGTCGAGGTCGGCCTGCGGGCTCTCGGCGTGCGGATGAACCTCGGGGTAGGCCGCGACCGAGATCTCGAAATCGGCGACCCGCCGGAGCCCGGCGACCAGCTCGGCCGCACTGCCGTAGCCCTCGGCATGCGCCTCGAAGCGACCGCCGCCCGGCGGGTCGCCGCGCAGGGCGACGATGTGGCGCACGCCGTCGTCCCAGTAGCGCCGCGCCACGTCGTCGACGGTGCCGCAATCGGCGCCGACGCAGGTCAGATGCGCGGCCGGGACCAGCGTGGTCTCGCGCACCAGCCGCGCCACGGTGTCGTGCGTGCGCGCCTGGGTCGAGCCGCCGGCGCCGTAGGTGACCGAGACGAAGCTCGGCGCCAGCGGCTCCAGCCGGCGGATGCAGGCCCAGAGCTGCGCCTCCAGCGTCTCGGTGCGCGGCGGGAAGAACTCGAACGACAGCACCGGCGGACGGCCCTGCAGCGGTGCTGGCAGCGCCTGGATGCGCGGGCCGGTCAACCAGCGCTCGAGCGGCGCCAGGTCGAAGTCGCGGTCGGTGTCGGGCATACGCAAGGTTCCGGGGGTTTCGGTGTCGCACGGCGTCGGAGCCGCATCCTAGCATGGTAACCCCGCCACAGCCGCAGGAGAATGTATCGGGATCGTGGCGCGAGGGGCCGGATTGCGTGTCACAACGCGCATGATACAGAGGGAGGGGATGACCGGGCGGTCATGCCGAGCCGAACGCCAGCCCAGGGATGACGATGCGCGCCGAGAAGAACCACCAGGCCGGCCTCGCCGGTGCGACCAGACGGCTCGGCACCATGCTCGCGAGCGTGGTGGCGCTGCTGTCGGCGACCGGCTGCGCGACCCGTCCGACCGATCCGGAGGCGCTGGCCGACTACCAGGCCGCCCATGACCCGCTGGAGCCGTCCAACCGCTTCTTCTACCGCGTCAACGATACCGTCGATCGCTACACCCTCAAGCCGGTGGCGCAGGCCTATGTCGACGTCGTGCCGCAGCCGGCGCGCACCGGCGTGCACAACGTGCTCAGCAACTTCGCCTCGCCGACGCGCTGGGCCAACGACGTGCTCGAAGGCAAGCCGCGGCGCGCGGGCGACACCTTCATGCGCTTCCTGATCAATTCCACCGTCGGCGTGGCCGGGATCTTCGACGTGGCGCGCGGCTGGGGCTATCCGGACCACGAGGCCGATGGCGGCATGACGCTGGCGATCTGGGGCGTCCCGGAAGGGCCCTACCTGTTTCTCCCCGGCCTCGGACCGTCCTCGCCACGTGCGGCCACGGGTTTCGGCATGGATGTCGGACTGGCGCCGCTGACCTACGTGCCGCGCGGGTACGGCTTGCTGACCTTGAACTGGAGCCTCTACGGTGTCGGCGTCATCGACGCGCGAGCGGGAGTGCTGGATGAACTCGACCAGATCAATCGCGAGGCACTCGACCCGTATGCCACCCTGCGCAGCCTGTATCGGCAGCATCTCTCGGCGGAGATCGACACGGCGCGCCGCGACAACCGGACGACGACGCCGGACTGGTTCACCCATTGATCGGGGCTGATGCGATGCCGACTTTCCTGACCCGCCGCCA
Organism: uncultured Acetobacteraceae bacterium; assembly: GCA_964249315.1. Classification (GTDB taxonomy): domain Bacteria; phylum Pseudomonadota; class Alphaproteobacteria; order Acetobacterales; family Acetobacteraceae; genus Lichenicoccus. The sequence goes on from CAXUCM010000296.1 coordinate 3,331, forward strand.
CGTCCTCGCCTTGGCGGGAGGCACGGTCGCCGCCATGGTGACGGGGCATCTGGCACCGGCGCTGGCGCAACCCGTCAGCGACGTCGCCTTCGTGCGGCAACTCAGCGACAAGCTGATCGGCATCATCAACGGACCCGGATCGCTCGCCGACAAGCGGCAGCGGATCCTGCCGCTGATCGACGAGAACGTCGACGTCAGCGGCATCGGCCGGTTCTGCCTCGGCCGCTACTGGCGGACCGCGACGCCGGAGCAGCAACAGCACTTCCTCGATCTGTTCCACCGGGTGCTGATGCACAGCATCACCGACAAGCTCGGCGACTATCAGGGCGTGCGCATCGAGGTCGGCGCCAGCGAGGCACGCGGCAACGGCCATAGCGCCGTCAGCAGCGTGATCACCCGTCCGAGCCAGCCGCCGCTGAACGTGCAATGGGTGATCACCCATGTCGACGGCGCACCGAAGATCGCCGACGTGATCGGCGAGGGCGTCAGCATGAGCATCACCGAGCGCGGCGACTACACCAGCTACCTGCAGCGCAACGGCAACAACATCGACGCGCTGCTCAAGGCGCTGGAGCGCCAGGCCGCCCACCAGGCCTGAAAGATCGCCGTCAGGAAAATAAGCCCGGGCCCTCTCCATCGATCGCCAAAGCTCTCGGCGTCCGGAAACCATCTTGTTCATCTAACTGGATTCTCAAGGCTGAGCCTTGAGCGGGTCCAGGGCGGAGCCCTGGCCTTGATGGATCACGATAAACCGCCGATGGCACAAGGCATGAAAGACCCTAGGCCTGGCGGCGCATGCTCTCGTAGATCACCAGCTCGTAGCCGTCGCGCTCGAACGTGCCGCAGGCGGTCATGCCGATGCCGCCGAGGATCGTCTTCGAGGCGAAGTTGCTCTGTCGCGTCACCGCGACGACGCGCGGCTCGCCCTGGTCGTGCGCGAAGCGCAGCGCCGCTGCCGCCGCCTCGCGCGCGATCCCCCTCCCCCGCGCGTGCGGCCAGAACGCGAACCGCAGCCCGAGCCCGCGCCCGTCGGGCCGTTCATGCAGGCCGGTCATGCCCTGGAAGGCGCCCCGCTCCCGGACCGTGAAAATGCCGACGCGACGGCGAGCCCAGAAGGCGACATCGTCGGCCATCTCGTCGGTGGCCTGGGAGCGCGAGCGCACGCCGCCCAGCATCATGGCGAAGGCACCGGCGTTCGCCTTGAGCGCGACCATGTCGGCGAGGTCGGGCCAGCCGACCGGGGCGAGCAGCAGCCTTGCCGTGGGCAGGATCCGCCCGAAGGCGGGTTGCGGGGTCATCGGGTCGCCGGGACCAGGCCAGGGCGCTGCCCTGGACCCGCCAAGGGCCTCGGCCCTTGAAACCCGTTCCGGCGCGCGGCCCTCAGCGGGCCAGCGGCCGGTACTTGATGCGGTGCGGCTCGGTCGCCTCGGCGCCGAGGCGGCGTCGCTTGTCCTCTTCGTAGGCCTGGAAATTGCCTTCGAACCACTCGACGTGGCTGTCGCCCTCGAAGGCCAGGATGTGCGTCGCCAGCC
>CAXUCM010000297.1:0-4857 GCA_964249315.1 uncultured Acetobacteraceae bacterium
ATCCTGCGACGCGCCGACGCGCATGCTGGTGCCCGCGGCGCGTCACGACGAGGCGCTCGGCTACGCGCGCGAGGCCGCCGCCGGCTTCGTCACCGGCGCGCCGGCAGCCGCCGCGACGACGCTCGGGCCGGTGGTCAGCGCCGTGCAATACGACAAGATCCAGGGCCTGATCGCGGCCGGCATCGCCGAAGGCGCGACCCTGGTCGCCGGCGGTCCGGGACGGCCCGACGGGCTGGAGCGGGGCTACTACGTCAGGCCGACGGTGTTCGGCCACGTCACCCCGCGGATGCGCATCGCCCGCGAGGAGATCTTCGGTCCGGTGCTGTCGGTGCTGTCCTACGCCGACGAGGCGGACGCGATCGCGATCGCCAACGACACCCCGTACGGCCTCGCCGCCTACGTGCAGGGCGGCGATCCGGCTCAGCTGCGTCGCATCGCGCGACGGCTGCGCGCCGGCAACGTGCATCTCAACGATCCGCAATGGAGCACCGCCGCACCGTTCGGCGGCTTCAAGCAGTCCGGCAACGGGCGCGAATACGGCGAGTTCGGCCTCGCCGATTTCCTCGAGATCAAGGGCATTCTCGGCGAGCGGAGCGAGGCGTGAACGGACCCTCGCCGCTCTACGCCCGCGACGCGCCCGCGGTGTCGGCGCCGGCGCTGCGCGGGGAGGCGCGCACCGGGACGGTGATCGTCGGCGCCGGCTTCACCGGCCTCTCCGCGGCACTGCACCTCGCCGAGGCCGGACGCGCGGTGATCGTGCTGGATGCGCACGCGCCGGGCTGGGGCGCCTCGGGACGCAATGGCGGCCAGGTCAATCCCGGCCTCAAGCCCGACCCCGACGAGGTCGCCCGCGACATCGGCGGCGCGCGCGGCGAGCGGCTGGTGCAGGCCGCCTGGGATGCGCCCGACCTGGTGTTCGCGCTGATCGAGCGGCACGGCATCGCCTGCGACGCGGCCCGCGGCGGCACCCTGCGCGCGGCGACCCGCCCGGAAGACTGTGCGGCGCTGCGGAGCCTGGCCGCGCAGTGCGACGCGCGCGGCATGGATACCGCCCTGCTCGATGCGGACGCGACCGCCGCCCGCACCGGCACGCCGCGTTACCTGGGCGCCCTGCTCGACCGCCGCGGCGGCCAGGTCAACCCGCTCGCCTACGCGCGCGGACTGGCGCTCGCCGCACAGCGGCTGGGTGCGACGCTGCATGCGGGCAGTGCCGCGCGCGCCATCCGGCGCGCGGGCGGCGGCTGGCAGGTCGATACCGACGGCGGCTCGGTGCAGGCAGACCGCGTGGTGATCGCGACCAACGGCTATACCGATGGTCTCTGGCCGAAGCTGCGCCGCAGCATCGTGCCGGTGTACAGCGCGATCATCGCCAGCACGGTGCTGCCCGAGGCGCGGCGTCGCACCATCCTGGCCGGGCGAGAGGTGGTCTACGAGCTGGGCGAGGTCACCACCTACAGCCGCGTCGATGCAAGCGGGCGCCTGCTGGTCGGCGGCCGATCGCAGTCCCGCCACCTGGCCGGTCCGGCCTGCTTCGGCTTCCTGGCGCGGCACGCCGCCGGGCTCTGGCCCGACCTCGCCGGCATCGGCTGGGAGCATGGCTGGAACGGCCAGCTGGCGATGACCACCGACCATTATCCGCACTGGCACGAACCCGCGCCCGGGGTGCTCGCCTGCCTGGGCTATAACGGCCGCGGCGTCGCCATGGCGACGCTGCTGGGGCGCGAGCTCGCCCGCCGGGCGCAGGGTCTCGCCGCCGACGCGCTGCTGCTGCCGGCGAGCCCGATCCGGCCGATCCCGCTGCATCCGGCCTGGCCGGTCGGGGTGGCCGCGCGTCTGCTCTACGGGCGTGCCCGTGCCGCCAAGGCCCGGATGGCCGCCGGCGCCGGGCGCGGATCATGACGGCCGCCCGCCTCGCCGACTTCGCCGCCGCCGAGTTCGAGCTCGATCCGTCGCGGCAGGATCCCGGCCTGTTCAACGCCGATCTCGCCCCGGTGCCGCGCCGCCGGCGCGACTGGAGCTGGGTCAACATGTCCACCGTATGGATGGGCATGGTGCACAACGTGGTCGCCTACGAGGCCGCCGCCGGATTGATGGCGCTGGGGCTGGATGCGGTGCAGTCGCTGCTCGCGGTGGCGGCCGGCTACACCGTGCTGTTCCTGGCGATGTGGTTCAACGCGCGGCCCGGCACGCGCTACGGCATACCGTTCTGCGTGCTGATCCGCTCCTCGTTCGGCCCGCGCGGGGCGCAGATCCCGGTGGCGCTGCGCGGGTTCTGCGCGATCTTCTGGTTCGCCGTGCAGGGCTATGTCGGCAGCCTGGCGATCGATGCGATCCTCGGCACGCTGATCCCGGCCTGGTCGCACCTGACCGCGCCGTTCCTGGGCCTGGCGCTGAAGGGCTGGCTGGCGCTCGCCCTGTTCTGGGCGCTGCATGCCTGGATCGTCTCGCACGGCGTGCACCGGATCCGCAATTTCGAGCTGGTCGCGGGTCCGCTGGTGATCCTGGTCGGCGTGCTGGCCACCTTCTGGGGGCTGCACGTGGCGCACGGGCCGGGTCCGCTGTTCGCGCAGCCCTCGCGGCTGCATGGCGGGGCGCTGTGGTACACCTTCGCCGTCGGCGTCACCGGCATGATCGGCATCTGGTCGACCTTCGCGGTCAATATTCCCGACCTGTCCCGCTTCGTGCGCTCCGAGCGCGACCAGGTCATCGGCCAGCTGGTCGGACTGCCGCTTACCGCCATCGTCTTCACCGCGATGAGCGTGATCACCACCTCGGCGACGATCCTGGTGTTCGGCCATCCGATCTGGGACCCGGTGGCGCTGCTGCTGGCGCTGCACCAGCCGGTGGTGCTGCTGCTCGGCGGCGTCACCATCATCGTCGCCACGCTGTCGGTCAACGTGGCCGCCAACATCATGCCGGCCGCCTACGACCTGGTGAACCTGATGCCGCGGCGGCTGAACTTCAATTCGGCCTCGCTGCTGGTGCTCGGCATCGGCCTGCTGTTCGCACCCTGGCTCTGGTTCAAGGACGCCGACAGCATCTTCAAGGTGCTCGGCGCCATCGGCGGCCTGCTCGGGCCGGTCACCGGCATCATGCTGGTGGATTTCTACCTCGTGCGCCGGCAGACGCTGGCAGTGGACGAGTTGTATTCGCATACCGGCCGCTACCGCGCACGCGGCGGCTGGAACCCGGCCGGCATCAGTGCCTTCCTGCTCGGCGGCGCGGCGGCGCTGATCGGCACGGTGGTGCCGTCGCTCGCCACCCTCGGCGCGTTCTCCTGGTTCGTCGGGATTGCCGTCGGCGCCGCCGTCTACGCAGCGTTCGCCGGCAGGCGGGCCTGACCCTCAAGCGCCGGAGGCCTGCAAGCCGTCATGGACACCTCTCCCCTCGCCTTCGCCGACGCCGCCCTCGCGACCTTGCAGCATGCCCTGCACGACCGCGGATCGACCTTGCGCAACGTGCAGTTCGCGACGGTGTCGCCGGACGGCCGGCCGAACGTGCGGACCGTGGTGCTGCGCGGGCTCGAACGCGCGCCGCCTCTGGCCGAGCTGCACACCGACCTGCGCGCCGGCAAGGTGCGCGACATCGGCCATGTCGAGGCGGTGACGATCCTGGCCTGGTCGTCGGCCGAGCAGCTGCAGGTGCGGCTCGACGGCGACGCCCGCCTGCATCATGGCGACGAGCTGGCCCGCGGCCGCTGGGACGCGCTCTCGCCCGGCGCCCGCAAGCCGTACGGGTTGCGCGCCCACCCTGGCACCGCGATCGCGGACCCCGACGCACAGGACCACCTGCCCGCGGACGAGCAGTTCGCGCAGTTCGGCGTCGTCCTGGTGGCACTGACGACCCTCGACGTGCTGCGCCTTGGCCCGGAGGGCAGCCAGACCCGTGCGGCCGGACGCTTCACCGCCGATGGGCTGGTGGCCGATTGGGTGGGTGCCTAGGGTCGCGACAGCTGAGGCTTGAAGGCCAGGGCTCTGCCCTGGCCTCGACGGCCACGTCGAGCGTGCACTTCAGCTACCGGCCTCGAACCAGGATATCGGCGCGGCCCCTCCCGGTCAGCGCTCCCCGCTACCAGGCAAGCTGCGGATTTGTCCGCTTCGTTGGCATGATCACGACCTTCGCCATCGGGGTTGGTGGCAGTGGGCGGGCACCGGCGCGCTGCAGCGCCAGCCGCACGGATCGTGCGCCGCGGCTCAGCACCACGCCGCGAGCATCGAGCGCCGTGAGTTTCCAGCCTGCCGCTTCACCGCCTGTTGCCGTCGGTTGCGGCCGCATCCCCGCAGCATCGCTGGTCTGCAACAGGGCGAGTTGCAGGTGCGGGGAGAGCAGCAGTCCGGCCAGTCGCGGCAGGTGCAGGACCGTACGCGGCACCGGATCCGGGCGCCGCCCCGGCGAGAACAGCGGCCGCGCAAGGACCGCGTCGGCAAGCCCGGCCTTCTCGCCTGCATCCGGGACGGCAGGAGCGCGGATCGCCGCGGCCGCCATCGGCAGCCTGTCATTCCCGGGACGGGACGCAGCCGGTGCCGCGCGCCATTCGAGCGCGATGACGCCGCACAGACCGACGATGCCGCCGAACAGGATGCGCCTCATGAGGCCGGCCGCGCGGTCTCGTCGAAGCGCAGCAATCGACCGGAGTTCGCCAGCCCAAGCAGGGTCGACAGGTTGTGCAGCACCGCTGCCACCACCGCTCCCTCCTGTCCCAGTACGCCGAGCGCCGCCAGCATCACCAGGGTCAGGGTCCAGCCGAGCCCTATTGCGATATTGGCGTGGATGGTCGCCCGGCAGCGCCGGCTCAGCCGGATCGCGGTCGCGAGCCGCCGCAGGTCGCTGGTCATCAGCACCAGATCGGCCGCGGCC